>JADCBH010000204.1 GCA_020253595.1 Brevundimonas sp. | reverse complement strand
GGTGCTGGCCATGGCAGGTGGAGCGAATACAGAGGCCGATGTCGGCACCGGCGGCATGGCGACCAAGCTGGAAGCGGCTCGGATCGCGCGGTCCGCCGGGTGCGCTACCTTGATCGTCTCCGGCCTGACGACCCGGCCGCTGGCGGCGGTCGCAGCGGGGGCCAGGGCGACCCTGATCACCGCGCCCGCGACGCCGCTTCAGGCCTACAAGTCCTGGATCGCCGGCAGTCTGGAGCCGGCCGGCGTCCTGACTGTCGATGATGGCGCGGCCGAGGCCCTGGGGGCCGGACGCAGCCTGCTGGCATCCGGCGTGCGACGGGTCGAGGGCCGGTTCGACCGTGGCGACTGTGTCCGGGTGACGGGCGAAACCGGTCAGTCACTGGGCGTCGGCCTGGCCGCCTATGCCGCCGATGAGATGGAACGCATCCGGGGCCGCCATTCCGGAGAGATCGAGGCCATCGTCGGCTACAAGGGGCCGGGCGTGGCCATTCACCGCGACGACCTGGTGCTGACCTCATGAGCCTGGACGAGACGATGCTGGAGATGGGCCGCCGCGCCCGTGTCGGGGCCGATGCGCTGCGCACCGCGACGGCCGCCACCCGGTCGGCTGCACTGACGTCGATGGCGGAGGCGCTCCGGGATCTTTCCGACGCGATCCTCACAGCCAATACAACGGACGTTGAGCGGGCGCGGGCCAAGGGCGTGTCAGAGGCCCTGATAGACCGTCTGTCGCTCACCCCGGGGCGGATTACCGCCATGGCCGGGGCAGTTGACGAGGTCGCTGCCTTCCCCGATCCGCTGGGTGCGACGACGGCGCGTTGGACCCGTCCCAACGGGCTGGAGTTCAGCCGGGTGCGAACGCCGCTGGGCGTCCTGGCCATCATCTACGAGAGCCGCCCGAACGTGACGGCCGATGCGGCGGCCCTGTGCATTCGCTCGGGCAACGCCGCGATCCTGCGCTCGGGTTCGGACTGTCTGGACAGCGCGCTCGCCATCCATGCGGCTGTGGCTGAGGGGCTGAGGGCGGCGGGCTTGCCGGGCGAGGCCGTGCAACTGGTCGACACGCCCGACCGCGCGGCGGTCGGTGCCCTGCTGACCGGGCTCGGCGGTACCATTGATCTGCTGGTGCCGCGCGGCGGGCGCAGCCTTGTGGAGCGGGTGCAGGCCGAGGCGCGGGTTCCCGTGCTGGGTCATCTGGAAGGCATCAACCACACCTATCTGCACGCTTCCGCCGACGTCGGCATGGCGGTCGAGGTGGTGCTGAACGCCAAGATGCGTCGGGTCTCGGTCTGCGGCGCGACCGAGACCCTGCTGGTGGATCGGGAAGTGGCCGAACGCCTCTTGCCGCCTGTGGCCGAGGCCTTGATCGCTACAGGGTGTGAATTGCGCGGCGACGCGGTGGCGAGGGCCTTGGTCCCCGGTATGGGGGTGGCCGAAGAGGCGGACTGGTCGACCGAATACCTGGCCCCGATCCTGTCGGTGAAGGTGGTGGACGGGCTGGACGCGGCGGTGGACCACATCAACCGCTATGGCTCGGGCCACACCGAGGCCATCGTGGCCGAGGACAGCTTCGCCGCCGCCGCATTCCAGGCGGTTGTCGACGCCTCCATCGTGCTGTGGAACGCCTCGACCCAGTTCGCCGACGGAGGCGAGTTCGGCTTCGGCGGGGAGATCGGGATCTCGACCTCACGGCTGCATGCGCGTGGCCCGGTCGGGGCAGAGCAACTGACCAGCTACAAGTACGTCGTGAAGGGACGAGGGCAGACGCGCCCCTGACCTCAATAACCCTCAACCCTCAGGCCTTGTCCGTCGGCCACATGAAGCTGGCCGCGGCCCAGGTCCATCACGAGTGTGCGGCCCTCGAAGGCTTCCATTCCGAGCAGGGCGTCGGGGAAACCCGGCAGGGAAGTGTTCGCATAGATGGGCACTTCGGCGTCGCGATACAGCCGGTCGCCCACTGTCACTGTCCGCGCCAGCACCACCTCCGCGGCGATGGCTCCGCCCAGGACTATGCTTGAGGTCCGGCGGGTCGGACGACCGTCGAGCAGGCCGGCACTGGCGGCCGCGTCGCGCCCGAGCGCGAGGAGCGCCGACGCGCCGGTGTCCACCACCGCTTGAACCGTCGCGCCTTCCACTGTGACTTCGGTGGACAGGGCGGTGCCAGAGCGACTGACGAGTATGGGGCGGGCGTCGGTGGGGGGCACATGATCATCGGCGCGAAGGAAGCGCAGGCGATGGCTCACGGTATCGAGTTCCAGCACGGTCTTGCCTAGCAGGTCCTGGCCCAGGATCAGGGGCGCCGACAGACCGTCGCGCATCGCCAAGGGTCCCAGTGCGAGGATGGCGGTGCGCAGCTTTTCCACCCTCATGGCGCCTACCGAGAGGCTGAGCGTCGTGCCGCGACCCATTTGGGCCCCACCGCCGACGCCATAGGCCACCAGCGGCAAATCGACGGCTCGATCCATCCCCAGCAGATCGAACAGCCCGCGATCGATGACCGAGTACTCGGCCCCGGAATCCACCAGCGCCCGAATGGTCTGACCTGCAACAGAGACGAGCACCGTGGGAACCGATGCGCGCGGTTCATCATAGGGCAGCCAGCCGCTGGATCCGTCGGCAGGGAAGTTCACGCCGGGGTCGCGCCACAGCACGTTCTCCCTCAGCCACCACGCGCCTCCCAGGCCGCCGGCGAGCAGGCCGGCTCGGATCAAGAGGTCGCGGCGGTTCATGGGTCAGACAGTGGGGAGCCCGAGCGGTGGTGTCGAGGCGGCGGATCGCTGCGGGGGCTCAGACCTCAAACCGCACACCCTGTGCCAAAGGCAGGGCGGAGGAGAAGTTCACCGTCTGGGTCTGGCGGCGCATATAGGCCTTCCAGGCGTCGGAGCCCGACTCGCGCCCACCGCCGGTGTCCTTCTCGCCGCCGAAGGCCCCGCCGATCTCGGCACCTGAGGGTCCGATGTTGACGTTGGCGATGCCGCAGTCCGAGCCCCAGGCGGACAGAAACTGCTCTGCTTCGCGCACGCTGTCTGTGAAGACACACGAGCTCAGGCCCTGGGGCACGGCGTTCTGGATCGCGACCGCGTCGTCGAACTCGCGCCAGGTCAGGACGTAGAGGATGGGGGCGAAGGTCTCGTGCATGACGACCGGAGTCTGGGCTGGCATACGCACGATGGCGGGACGGACGTAGGTGCCTGCGCGATCGACCCGGCCGCCGCCAGTGACCACAGTCCCGCCCTGTTCGATGGCCTGGGCCAACGCCTGGTCGAAGCCAACGGCTGCAGCCTCGTCGATCAGCGGGCCGACCAGCACACCGTCCTCGCGCGGATCGCCAATGGGCAGGGTGTCATAGGCCTTGGCCAGCCGGGCGATCAGGGTCTCGGCGACATCTTCTTGAACCAGCAGGCGACGCAGGGTCGTGCACCGCTGGCCGCAGGTGCCGACCGCCGAGAAGGCGATGGCCCGAACGGCCATGTCGAGGTCGGCCGAGGGGGTCACAATCATCGCGTTGTTGCCCCCCAGCTCGAGCAAGGTCCGACCCAGTCTCGCCGCGACGGTCTGAGCGACCGCCCGACCCATTCGGGTCGAGCCGGTAGCCGACACCAGCGGGATGCGTGGATCGGCGGCCAGGGCCTCGCCCACATGGCGGCCGCCGATCAGGACCTGAAGCAGGCCGTCGGGCGCGTCGCCGAACCGGGCCAAGGCGCGCTCCACGACCGCCTGGGTCGCCAGTGCCGTCAGAGGCGTCTTCTCCGACGGCTTCCAGATCACCGGGTCTCCGCAAACCAGCGCGAGTGCTGCATTCCAGGCCCAGACAGCGACCGGAAAATTGAAGGCCGAGATCACGACGACCGGGCCCAGGGGCTGCCAGGTTTCGCGCATGTGGTGCCCGGGCCGTTCGCTTGGCAGCGTCAGGCCGTAGAGCTGGCGCGACAGGCCGACGGCGAAGTCGCAGATGTCGATCATCTCCTGGACTTCACCCAGACCCTCCGACGCGATCTTGCCGGCCTCCAGCGTCACGAGAGCGGCGAGATCGGCCTTGGCAACGCGGAGTTCGTCGCCCAGCAGGCGGACGAGTTCGCCACGGCGGGGGGCCGGAACGCGACGCCAGGCGTCGAAGGCGATGGCGGCGGAGGCGATGGCGCGCTCGACCTCGTCCCGTGTGGCGACGCGAACCGGGCTGCCGCTGCACCCATCGATGGGCGATCGGGTCGGCAAGTCACCCTGGGCGAAGATGTTCTCGTGTACGCCCATGCGGGAGAGGATGGCGCGGGCGTCTTGGGCGGCGGTCATGGCGGACTCCTTGTCCGCTCGGCTTAGCCTCGGCCCTTGGCGAACGAAAGGGCCGCCGCCCTTGCGGACGGCGGCCCTCGATTTCTAGAGCAAGCGCTTACCAGCGGTCGCGGCGGCCGCCGTCGTGCCGGTCTTCACGGAGCTGGTAGCGGATGCGGTCGAGTCTATCTTCCAGATCGCGACGCTCCCACCTCGACAGGCCGTCGCGGCTGTAGCGCCAGCTCAGGCGCTGGACCTCATCGAGCTGCCAGCGCAGGTTCTGGGCTTCGCGGCGGCTGATGGAGCCGCGATATGCGGCCCGATCGACGCGCTCGGATAGGCGAGCTTGCTGTGCACGGAACTCGCCGTGGCCGCCACCTTGCCAGCCACCATTGTACTCGCCGCTATAGCCACGGTCATGGCCGCGGCCGTGGCCGTAGGATTGGGCCAGCGTCGGGGTCGCGATTGCGACCGCCGACGCCGCCAGCAGCGAAAGCAGCGCTTTCTTCGTCAGGGCGGTCGTCATGATCTTCTTCCTTCGAAACGGTCCGGGGATCGGGCCGATGAGCGAAAGAAACCACGGTGAAGCTGACAGGCCTCTGAGCCGGCTGTTGTCCGCCGTTCAGCGAGATGAACCGCAACGCTGCAAACCAGGGAACGGCCGGCCGCCATGGATCAGGCGCGGCCGGATTTTCATCACGCCTTCACCTTCTCTCTGAACCCGGCGTCAACGGCCGAGGACGTAGGGTGCCCGTCCAATCAAGAGGGTGGCGATGGCGCGCGCGCAGTTCCAGAAAGGCCAGAAGGTCTGGGTCGAATGCGTCGGCGCATGGGCCCACATCGAAAAGGTCCAGCCGGTGTGGGCCAAGGGCTTCGACGAACCCGTGCGCGTGACCTACGACGTCGGACTGGGCCGCGAGTTCCAGGCTGCCGAGCTGACGCTTCCCGCTGACGATGAAGCGCCCGACATGAGCGGATGGCGACTGCTCAGGGCCAGGAACAAGTGGCAGTCGGCCGAGGATACGCCTCACCATCCCTATCCGGGCACCTATCCGGTCGTGGTTACCGACACTGCCGACTGGGGCGGCTGGCGCGTACCGGGGGCCGAGTATGACCGCGACCCGCATCGCATCGAGTTCCAGGCCCGCCTGATCACCGCCGCACCGCGTCTGATGGCGCTTGCGGAACGGCTAATGGACAGCGTGGCCGAGAGCCCCGACGACGCCCCGCCCGAGAGCCTCGCCCTGGCGCGTGAGGCGCGTGCGATCTTTAAGTCCGTGACCCAGGTCACGGTGGCTCCCGTCGAGATGTCTGCGGCATCCGCTGCGCCTGGTCCGGTCGCGCGCGTCGCAGCCTGAACCCGGCAAGGTTTCGTTAACCAAGCCTCGACAGGATTCCGCGACGCAGCCTAGATTCCGGAGCGTCGTCGAATCGCCAAGCGCTCGCCCCGGCCCCTCCGGCCGCGACGCCGCGAACTGTCCGGGAGAGCGCCTTGCGGGGCAACGAGCGCCGCATCCAGCATCCGGGCCGAAGGGCTGCGGACAATGCCAGCCCGGCCCTTCCGGCCTGGGCGCGCATCACCGTGCTGGCCCTGACCCTCGGCCTTGCTCTCTATGTTGTTCTTTTCGCGCGCGAGAGCACCCGGCCTGCGCGCGAGGCGGCGGTCCTGCGAGAGCAGGCTCTGTCGCGCGAGGTTGCCTTTGGCGCGGCCCGGATGGAGGCCGATCTGGTCTCGGCGCGCCTCGGTCTCGCAGCCGCGCGCGCGGCTCTGACACGAAACCCGGATCGGCCCCTCGACGCTGTTGAGGCCGCCCGCGCCGTCGCTCCGGCCAGCGCGTTTGCGGTCCTCAATGGTGACGGTGAACCCCGGGCCGCCCAGGGCAGCGGGCCGGAAGGCTTTGTGTTTTCCAGTGAGGCTGAACTGCAGCCCGCCTCGGACCGTGCCGCGCTTTTGACCCTGTCCGAAGGTGCAGGGGGACGGATCGTCGCCCGTACGCCGGTTCCGGTTGATCCCGGCGGCCGGCTGTTGATCGTCATGCCGCAGGTGGGTGTGATTGCTTCGGGGGAAGGCGATCTGGAGCGCCGCATCGGCGTAGGCCTCGGACCTCTCATGGAGGCCGGAGAGCCGATTAAGGTTTCGCTCTCCTCCGATCGCGCGATCGAGGCGGTCGCGGTACCCGTCGGATCGACCGGCTTGAATGCTGTTGCGTGGCGTCCGGAGACCGCCGGCGCAGCAGCGGTCATCAGCGATCTCTGGCTTCTGATCGCGCCTCTGGGTCTGGGTGTGCTGGTGTTGGGCCTGGCCCTGATGCAGCGCTGGCGTCAGAGCCGCGCGGCCAAGGTTTGGGCTGATACGGAGCATCGCTTCCGCGTGGCGGTCGAGGCCGCGCGTTGCGGCGTCTGGGAGTGGGACACCGAGGCCGACGAGGTAAGTGTCTCGGACTATATGGCCGAGCTTCTGGGCCTTCCTGAGGGGGGAACCCTTCCGGCGGCATCGGTCATGGAGCGGATCCATCCTCGCTATCACGAACTGGTCGAGCATGCCCTGCGTCAGGCGTCTGCCCTCGGCTCCTTCGAAGTGACCTTCCCGGTGCCGATCGAGGGCCAGGGTGCCCGGTGGATCGACGCCCGGGGCCAGGCGCGCGGCGCGCGCGGCGAGGACGGCTTCTCCATGATCATGGGCGTTGCGCTCGACATCACCGAGGCCCGGCGCGCCAAGGCCCAGGCCCAGTCGGCCGAGAACCGGCTGAGGGACGGCATCGAGAGCGTGTCGGACGCTTTCGCGCTGTTCGACCGCAACGGCCGGCTGATCCTGTCCAATGTCGCTTTCAAGGACGCCTTCGGCTTTGCCGACGGGGCGTTGCGCAAGGGCGCGCTGAAGGACGAGCTGACGCGGATCGCGGCTTTGGCCATCAAGGCTGATCGTCCATCTGCTGAGGGTCGTGCCGGGGCCCGTGAAGTCGAACTGCACGACGGTCGGGTGCTGCAGCTCAACGAACGCTTCACCGGCGACGGGGGCACGGTGGTCACCGCCGCTGACG
>JADCBH010000203.1 GCA_020253595.1 Brevundimonas sp. | reverse complement strand
ATGGGATTCCTCGACCGGCGAGAAGCTGGACAAGGACCGCTTCCGCCGCGACCTGGGCAACGTCATCGAAAGCTACGCCGAGGTGGCGCGTCGTCTTGGCATCATGAAGGACATGCCGACCGTGATTCAGGGGGGACTGCACTGATGGCCAAGGTCAAGGTTCACGTCTTCCTCAAGCCCGGCGTGCTGGACGTCCAGGGCAAGGCCGTCGAGGGTGCTTTGCAAGGCCTCGGCTGGGCAGGCGTGTCGAACGCTCGCGTCGGCAAGCTGATCGAGTTCGACCTGGACGGTGCCGAAGACCCGGCCGGCGAGGCGAAGAAGATGTGCGAGACCCTCCTCGCCAATACGGTGATCGAGAGCTACCGGATCGAGGTCGGCTGAGGCTTTCGCTGGAGCCCAGGCGGCGCTAATCGCGTTGCTCCGACGCGCGAGAGGAGCCCACCATGACCTTCACCGTTACCTCCGACGACTTCAAGGACAGCGCGACCCTGCCCGACGCGCAGGTCTACGCCCACGGCAACCGCTCGCCGCATCTGGCCTGGTCTGGCGCGCCCGAGGGGACGAAGTCCTTCGCCATCACCTGCTATGATCCGGACGCCCCGACGGGTTCGGGGTTCTGGCACTGGACGGTTGCCAACATCGCTGTCGACGTGGGCGAGATCGCAGCCGGCGGCCCGGTCCCGGCGGGCGCGGTGGAGGGTCGCACAGACTTCGGGCAGCCGGGCTTCGGTGGCGCCGCACCGCCCGCCGGCCACGGACCGCACCGCTATGTCTTCACCGTCTTCGCGGTCGACGTGGAAAAGCTGGACGTAACGCCGGAGAACTCCGGGGCCATCTTCGGCTTCAACCTGCACTTCCACACGCTGGCCAGGGCCTCCATCACAGGCATCTACGAGAACAAGGGCTGACTGACAGCAGCCGCGAACCCTGCTAGACGCCCGGCGCATGAGCGCAGCCGTCATCGTCTTTCCCGGGTCCAACTGTGATCGCGACTGCAAGGTCGCCATCGAACGCTCCACCAACGAGCGGGTCGAGATGGTGTGGCACCAAGAGACCGAACTGCCCCAAGGCCTCGACCTGATCGTCCTGCCGGGCGGCTTCTCCTACGGTGACTATCTGCGCTGCGGAGCGATGGCGGCCCAGTCACCGGTGATGCAGGCGGTCAAGAAGGCCGCCGACGACGGCGTGGCCGTGGTCGGCATCTGCAACGGCTTCCAGATCCTGTGTGAGGCCGGAATGCTGCCGGGAGCCCTTCTGCGGAACGCCGGGCTGAAATACGTTTGCAAGCCGATCACGCTGGAAGTCGCGAACGGCCAGACCCGCTTCACCGCAGGATACCAAGGCCAGCGCGAAGTGATCATGACCCAGGGCAATGGCGACGGAAACTACTTCGCCGACGCCGAGACGCTGGCCCGCATTGAGGGCGAGGGTCAGGTCGTGTTCCGCTATGTCGACAATCCGAACGGGTCAGTCGGCGATATCGCCGGTATACAGAACGCGCGCGGCAATGTGCTGGGCATGATGCCCCACCCGGACCGCGCTTTCGAGGCTGAGCTGGGCTCGGCGGATGGTGCGACCCTGTTCCGGTCGATCTACGCGGCGGCCTAGATCGAGGGATCAGCCTGGGCGGCGGTATCGCGCTCGATCGGGTCTGGGTCTTTATCGGATTGACTGGCTGACTTGTCGGCGTCCTCCTCGTCAGGAGTCACGATTCCACCGGGATCGCGTTGGGCCGCCAGTTCTCTGGCACCGACACCCAGTCCCTGCTCCATCGCGAGATTCGCCTCGACGTCGCTGGTTTCAAAGATCGGGGCCTTGCTGGGCATCTTCGTTTCGTCAGCCATGGTCTTGTTCCGGATTTTGAGGTCTCCATTCAACCCGTGCCGATGCACGCGGTTCCGCCGCGCAGAATGCGATGAACGATTGTGGCGTTCACGCGTAGAGTGGCGGCAAAGCTGCAGATTTTAGCGCCTGGCCGGAGCCATCATGCCCTCGATCGTCAGACCAACCTCGGCCCAGAAGACCCGCCGACTGATCGTGCTCGCCAGCATGGCCTTCGCCGTGATCGCCGGTCAGCTTCAGCAGTTCGCCGGCATTGGCCAGACGCCGGCGGAGTTCGCGGCTGACAGCGACGCCACGCTGCGGGTCGTGGGCTGGGCCTTCGCCATCTGGGGCCCGATCTATCTGGGCCTGATTGCCTATTCGGTGCGTCAGGTCCTGCCCCAGACTGGCGAGAGCGACATGATCCGCTGGTTTGGCTGGCCCTCCGTCCTGGCATTCCTTGGCATCGGCTGGTGGATCCTCGCGGCAGCGTGGGACGCCGAGATTGCCACCATCGTGCTGATCTTCGGTTCGCTCAGCGTGCTTGTGATTCCTCTGCTGACCCACGCCCGCGCGATCCGCGACCTGCCCAGATGGAGTGGGGATCGCTGGCTGGTGGCATGGCCGCTGGGCGCTCTGGCGGGCTGGTTGACGATTGCTTCGCCCGTGAATCTTCTGACCGTCGCGACCGGCAACGGTGATCTACCCACATCAGTCGCGCCAACAGCCTGGGCCCTGCTGGCTGTCGCGGTCGTCGCCGCCTTCGCCCTGTTCATGACCTGGAGGATCAGACTGCTGGCCT
>JADCBH010000202.1 GCA_020253595.1 Brevundimonas sp. | reverse complement strand
GCTTGGGGCGCACACGGCGTCGCTGGGGCTGCACTTTTACGACAGCGACGCCCTGGGAGCGGCCTATCGGGGCGGAGCTTTCGTCGGCCAGCATGGGTCATGGAACCGCGAGCCAAGGAGCGGCTACAAGGTGGTGTTCGTCCCCTTCGCCAATGGTCGTCCCGCAGGGCCGCCGCAGGACTTCCTGACCGGTTTCCTGAATGATGAAGGCGAGGCGCTCGGGCGGCCAGTTGGGGTCATCACCGACGCGCGGGGAGCCCTGCTCGTTGCCGACGACGTCGGCAACGTCATCTGGCGGGTCAGCCGGGCCAACTGAGGACCAGCGGCGGGGGTTGCCCTAACGGAAACAGGCGTTTTGGCGCCACGTTCCACCGGAAACGCTCAGACAACGGCTCGAGCAATTCGCCCGCCGGTTGACCCGACGCCGCCCCTTGTCCATCACACAGACTGTCCTTTGCGCCCGAACACGGAGTGACCGAGACCATGGGTCTGGCGGCCAATATCCGACGCGACCTCAAGTTCGCCGCCAGCCTTCGCCGTTTGCTGAAGCGCATCAAGCCGATCCACCTGGATAGCGACGTTCTGGTGTGTGACGACTTCGAGGAGGCCGTCGACAGGTTCGGCGACAACATCGCCCTGGAGGACGAGACCCGGTCCCTGACCTATCGGGATCTGGACGGTATGGCGAACCGCTATGCCCACTGGGCGCGGAACCGGGGTCTGCGTCGATCCGACGTAATCGGGTTGGTGATGACCAACCGGCCGGAGTTCATCGCCGCCTGGATGGGTTTTTCCAAGGTCGGGATCGCCACGGCCCTGATCAACACCAATCTGACGGGCCAGGCCCTGGCCCATTGCCTCAATATCGCCGGTGTCTCCCAGGTCGTCGCCGACGAGGAAACCTGGCGGCAGTGCGAGGAGGCCCGGCCCTTCGTGACCCGCACCATGATGCTGTGGGTCCTGGGACTGAAAGGCGAGCAAGAGACCTCCGAGCGGCGTGGTCTGGATAATGCGGTGCGGGGAGGGTCTTCCGTGCGGCCGCCTCGCTCGGTGCGCGACGGTCTGACGAACCGCGATACCGCGCTCTATATCTACACCTCGGGCACGACCGGCCTGCCCAAGGCGGCCCGCATCCATCATGCCCGCGCGCGGACCTATATGCGCGCCTTCGCCGGCGTCACGGCGACCGTGCCTGAGGATCGCGTGTTCAACGTGTTGCCCCTGTATCATTCGACGGGAGGTCTCGTTGGCCTGGGTCCTGCCTTCCTCAATGGTGGCCGGCTGATCCTTCGCCGCAAGTTTTCGGCGTCCAGCTTCTGGAAGGACGTCAACGCCACGGGCGCAACGGTCTTCGTCTACATCGGCGAACTGTGCCGCTATCTGGTCAACTGCCCCGAACAGGAAGGTGAGCGCGATCACAAGCTGCGGCTTGCGTTCGGCAACGGCCTTCGCCCGGATGTTTGGCCCGCGTTTCAGGACCGGTTCCAGATCCCGAACATTCTGGAGTTCTACGGCTCCACCGAGGGCAATGTCTCGGTCTTCAATCTTGACGGCAAGGCAGGCTCCATCGGGCGGGTCCCGAAGTTCCTGAAGAAGCAGATCAACATCCGGCTGGTGAAGTTCGACATCGACACCGAGATGCCGGAGCGCACGATGAACGGCTTCTGCATTGAGACTGCACCGGGCGAAATCGGCGAGGCGATCGGTCTGATCGGCAACGATGTCCGCCATGACTTCTCGGGCTACGCCGACAAGGCCGCGTCCGAGAAGAAGGTCTTGACCGACGTGTTCCAACGGGGTGACCGCTGGTTCCGGACCGGCGACCTGATGCGCCAGGACTCAGAGGGCTACTTCTATTTCATTGATCGGATCGGCGACACCTTCCGCTGGAAGGGCGAGAACGTGTCCACCGCCGAGGTGGAACAACGGCTGGTCGATGCCCCGGGGGTCAAGGAAGTCATCGCCTACGGCGTTCCCGTTCCGGGGGCTGACGGCAAGGCCGGAATGGTGACCCTTGTGGTCGAAGGCAAGTTCTCGGCCAAGGCCTTCGCCGACTATGCGGACGCCCAGTTGCCGACTTATGCGCGGCCGGTGTTCGTCCGGCTGGCCAAGACCCTGGAGACGACCGGTACCTTCAAGTACCGCAAGGTCGATCTGGTCACCGAAGGTTTCGACCCGGCCAAGGCCGCGCCCGTCTATGTCCGCGGCGGTAAGAGCGGCTACCAGAAGCTGACGGCAGAAGGGTTCGAGGCGATACAGAGTGGCCAGAACCGGCTCTAGCCGCCTAGGCGCGGGGCAAGGCGGCCAGTGTGGCTTTGGCCACATTGCGGATGGTCCGTTCCTTTGCCCCCGCGCGGCCCAGGGTCATGATGCTGACCACCGCTCCGGTCAGGCTGTCCGCCCACAAGTCAAGGTCTGTGGTGGCCGATAGCTCCCCCCCGCTCGCCGCCTGATCGAGGGCGATGCGAAAGAAAGCACCGATTTCGTCCAGCCGGGCCTGGGCCATCGCCTGGGTCTCGGGTGTGTGGGCCTGCCGTTCAGAAACCGTATTGACGATCAGACAGCCCTTGCGCTCCGGGTCTTGGCTCGAGAGGTCGGCCTGGAGGTCGATCCATGCTTCGATGGCGGCGAGCCCGATCGTCTCGGTAGGAAGGGTGGCCCGGAAATGGGCGGCATAGGCCTGGAACGCCGCCTGAAACAGCCGTTCCTTGTCGCCGAAAGCGGCATAGACGCTGCCGGGCTTTAGGCCGGTGGCGGCATAGAGGTCGGCCATGGATGCGCCGGCATAGCCGGACTTCCAGAAGACCAGCATCGCCTGTTCGGCGACGGTATCGATGTCGAAGGCGCGAGGACGACTCATGCCAGCAAGATAATGGATCGGTCGATCAAAAAAAGGCCCTCGCGCCCCTTGTAATTGATCAATCGATCAATAATTGCACCGGGCCGCGGCGGATCGCGGCGTTTCCATCGGGACAGACCACCATGTTGAAGATGCTTTTCGCAGGGGCGACCCTGGCCCTGGTCCTCGCAGCCAGCCATGCGAGGGCCCAGGAATTCACCGACCCACCCGCCGCACATGGCACGGTCGCCTACAACACCTGGCTGGGACGCACCTTTTCCGAGGTGATGTTGAATGAGCGGTCTCAGGAGAAGCGCGTCGAGATCCTGAACCGGATCGTGGCCACGGATTCCATCCAGCACAATCCGCTCGTGCCCGAGGGTCGTCAGGGGCTGATCGACTTCATCCCGGTGATCTATCAGGCCATGCCGGACGCACGCTTCACCCTCCATGATGTGTTCGCCACCGAGGATCGTGTCGTCACGCGCTGGACCTGGACCGGTACCCTAACCGGCGAGGGCTTTCTGGGCATGGAGCCACGCGGTCAGCGGGTCGAATTCGACGTGATCGACGTCTGGACGGTCCGGGATGGGCAGCTCTACGAACACTGGGACCAGTTCGACTGGCCGCGCGCCTTCGTCCAGCTGGGCGTGCAGGGCCTGCCCCAGCCCTTCTACGCCGTCGCCGCCCAACCCTACGACCGGTGAGCGCCATGACGATCAAGGTTCATGGCTGGGCGTTCAGCCCCTATGTCCGCGCGATCCGCATCGCGCTGAACGAAAAGGGGGTCGCGCATGCGCACGTCCCCCTGACCCCGCCCGATCTGGCGACACCGGAGGGGCGGGCGCTCAGTCCGTTCGGGCGGGTGCCTGTGCTGGAGCACGACGGGCGTCGCCTGTTCGAGACGGCGGCTATCCTCGACTATGTCGAGGAGGCGTTCGAGGGGCCGGCCCTGAAGAGCGGCGATCCGTGGCGGGACGCCCTGTCGACGGCCGTGGTCGCGGCGGCCGGGCACTACCTCTATCCGACGGCGGTCATGGGGGTATTCTTCCAGCAGGCCTATGTGCTGGCGAATGGCGGGCGTGTGAACTCTGCCGCTGTGGACGCGGCGGTCGAGGCGACCCGGTCTCCGTTGGCGGCCATTGAGGCGTCCGTCGATCAGTTGCTGGCGGTATCTCGCGGGCCGTTCCTCGGCGGTGAGGGATTCGGACTGGCGGACGCTTCGCTCGCGCCCATGGTCCAGAACCTGTCCCTGGCCGAGGAAGGGCGGCGACTTCTGGCCAACCGGCCCGTTCTGTCGGCCTGGTTCGCGCGGGCCGTCGAACGCCCGAGCCTGAAGGCGACCGAAGTTGCCATCCCCAACTTCGGCCTGCCGCCGGGCGCGTGAAACGAAAAGGCCCCCGCCGCGATCGCGACGGGGGCCGTCTTCCAAAGGATCTGCGGGGTCATGACGCCCGCCGGCAGGACTTAGTTGGCCGGCGGCGGCGTCGGGGCCATGCCGCACTCGCTCGACGGGATAGACGGCGAGGTGTTGGGCGTATTCTCGGTGGTCATGCCGCCGTCAGCGTTGCCGGCCTGCTGTTCGATGCGGTCGGCCTCGGCGTTGAGCGCCTGCTCCTGGGCTTCGGTCGGAGCGGCGTCGGCCTGGGCTTCCAGGGCGTCGGCCTGCTGTTCAGCGGCCTTGTCGGCGGCGGATTCGCCGCAGGCGGCGAGGCCAGTCATGGTGGCGAGGGCGATGGTAGCGAGGGCCAGTTTACGCATGGGGAATCCCCTACCTAGTTGAAGTCGGGGAAACGCCCGCGCTCACTAGGGGTTCACGCGGTCGTGAGCAGAAATGCGAACTGGGTTATGCGGCCTGTGCGAAAGCCACACGCGCGGCACCCAGAAGAGCGGCGTGCTTGTGGGTGATGACCCAGGTAGGGATGTCGGCCATGTAGTCCGCGAACCGACCTTTTCGCTCGAAGCGCCGCCGGAAGGGGCTGGCCTTCAGGAAGTCGAGGATGCGCGGCGCGATACCGCCCGCGATGTAAACCCCGCCTTTCGCCCCTGTGGTCAGGGCGATGTCCCCGGCGACGGCCCCCAGGATGGCGCAGAACCGCGCCAGCGTCGCGCCGCACGGGCTGTCAGGATCGGCCAGAGCCGTCGTCGTGATCTCGGCCGGGTCGTCGATGTGGGTTTCCCGCCCTTCGATACGAGCCAGCGCCCTGTGCATGTTCAAAAGGCCCGGCCCGCAGATCAGGCGCTCGATCGAGACGCGGTCATAGCGCTCGCGCAGGATGCGCAGGATCTCGTCCTCGATGGGGTCGCCGGGCGGAAAGCAGGCGTGACCGCCTTCGGACGGCATGGCCATCTCGCGGCCAAGGGCGTCGCGCACCAGGGCCGAGACGCCGAACCCGGTGCCGGGGCCGAGTACCGCCAGCGTCGCGTGCGGGTCGCCGGCCTCGGGGCCGCCGAGGTGAACCAGATCAGACGCGGGGACGATGGGAGCCCCCCAGGCGAGCGCCTTGAAGTCGTTGATGAGCTTGACCGGGTTCAGGCCGAGCGTCGCCAGCTCGGTCTCCGACACGGCCCAGGGCGAGTTGGTCAGGTCGATGGCCCCGTCCTCGACCGGGCCGGCGACCGCGATGACGCCCCCCGACGGCTTGACCTCGCAGTCGTTGATGAAGGAAGCCACGCCTTCAAGGAAGGTCGGATACTGCTCGGCCGGAAAGCTCTCGTGGTGGTCGAGAACCGGCAGGCCGTCCTTCCAGGTGGCGAGGGCAAACCGGGCGTTGGTGCCGCCGACGTCACCGACGAGGAGGGTGCGAGTGTCGCTCATGCGTCGATCGCCTGGTTCTGGATGTTATGATCGGCGACCTCGCGCAGCTCGGGCTGCCGGGGAGTTGAACTGGCCTGAAAGCAGACGGACGCGCCTTCCTCTGCTGAGGACACGGCGGCGCGGAAGGCCCCGAACAGCTCTCGACCATAACCCCACGACTGCACATCGGTGACGCGGGCGGCCGGGCGCGACGACAGGTCGGCTGCGGTGATCAGAACACCCGCCTCGGCGTCGAGGCGCACGATGTCGCCGGTCTTCACGAAGGCAAGGGGACCGCCGTCCAGGGCCTCGGGCGTGACGTGGATGGCGGCGGGTGTCTTGCCCGATGCGCCGGACATGCGGCCGTCGGTGACCAGGGCGATGGGCACGCCGCGATCCTGAAGCACGCTCATCAGGGGCGACAGGGAATGCAGTTCGGGCATGCCGTTGGCCTTGGGCCCCTGGAAGCGCAGGACGATTACGCCACCCTGATCCAGCTGGCCCGCCTGGAAGGCCGCCAGCACATCCTCCTGGCTGTCGAAGACGAAGGCCGGGGCCTCGACGATGCGGTGCTGGGGCTTGACGGCCGAGACCTTGATGACGGCGCGGCCGAGGTTGCCGTGCACCAGCCGCAGACCGCCTTCCTTGTCGAACGGATCGGAAACGGGTCGCAGGATGTCGGTGTCCAGGCTCTGGGCCACGCCGTCGCGCCAGACCAGCGCGCCGTCCACCATCGACGGCTCCTGGAAGTAGTGATGAATGCCCGCGCCCATGACGGTCTGGACGTCGGAATGGATGTGGCCGGCCTCGGCCAGTTCCCGCGTGACGAAGGCCACGCCGCCCGCCGCCTGAAACGCATTCACGTCAGCCGTACCGTTCGGATAGACCCGCGCCAGAAGCGGCGTGACGGAAGACAGCTGGTCCATGTCGGTCCAGTCGATCAGAACGCCTGCCGACCGCGCCATGGCCACCAGATGGATGGCGTGATTGGTCGAGCCGCCGGTGGCCAGCAGGGCCACGACCATGTTGACCACGGACTTCTCGTCCACGACGTCGGCCATGCGACCGGTCCCGCTCTCGGCCAGCTTGACCGCCTGTTTGGCGGCGGCGGCGGTCAGGGCGTCGCGCAAGCCCGTCTCCGGATGGACGAAGGCCGTTGAGGGCATGTGCAGGCCGCAGATCTCCATCATCATCTGATTGGAGTTGGCCGTGCCGTAGAAGGTGCAGGTGCCGGGCGAATGGTAGGAGCCGATCTCGCTGGCCAGCAGGACGTTGCGATCCACCTTCCCTTGCGCGTACTCGGCCCGGACGCGGGCCTTTTCGGCGTTGGGAATGCCGCTGGGCATCGGCCCGGCCGGGGCGAAGACGACGGGCAGGTGGCCGAACGCCAGGGCACCCATGAACAGGCCGGGCACGATCTTGTCGCACACGCCCAGCATCAGCCCCGCGTCGAAGGCATCGTGGGTCAGGGCCACGCCGACCGACATGGCGATGACATCTCGGCTGAACAGGCTCAGCTCCATGCCCGGACGGCCCTGGGTGACGCCGTCACACATGGCCGGCGTGCCGCCCGCGACCTGGGCCGTGGCACCGACCTCGCGCACAGCCTTGCGGATTACGTCGGGAAACCGCTCGAACGGCTGATGGGCCGAAAGCATGTCGTTGTAGGCGGTGACTATGCCGATGTTGGGCGTCTTGCCCGTCATGGCCGTCAGCTTGTCGGCGATGGTCTGGCCGGCGAAGGCATGGGCCCAGTTGGCGCAGGACAGTTTGGCGCGGCCGACGCCCGAGTCACGGGCGGCGTCCATGCGACGCAGGTAGTCGGACCGGGTGTCCCGCGAACGGGCGACGATGCGGTCAGTGACCTCTTTGACGACGGGGTGCAGGGACATCTTCAGCCTTCCGTCCAGACGACTTCGAGCGGGACTTTCGCTGCCATGAGGGCAGCAATGGGTCGGATGGCAGGATCGCCCCCGGCCTCGCGTTCGAAGACCGAACGCTTCACCGAGCCCTTCAGGCCCAGGATGACGCGACCGGCCGACATCAGCCAGGGCAGGTTGATCGAAAGCCGCTCCTGTGGCGGCGCGGCTCCGTCGCGGCCGGGCGGAACGCCCAGGACCGTGGGCTTCAGCGTTGGGGTCAGCAGGGTCTTCAGCGTCGGGCTGTCGGGGAACATGGAGCAGATATGGCCGTCCTCGCCCATGCCCAGCAGGACCGCATCGAAGCGTCCGCCGGCCTGGGCCAGGGCATGGGCGGCGAGCGCTGCGGCGCGGTCCACTGTCACGGCGGGAGAATAGAGGGGGATGAAGCGGGCGGCAGCTGCCGGGCCTTGCAGCAGGACGTCACGGATCAGGCGCGCGTTGGAGTCCGGTGACGTATCGGGCACGTGCCGCTCGTCGACCAATGTCACGGCGATGCGGTCCCAGCCGATGTCGGCCTGGGCCATCCGGACGTAGATCGGAGAGGGGGTCGTGCCGCCGGGTCCTGCGAAGACTGCGCTGCCGTTCGTCTGGACGGCGGCGGCCAGCGTCTCTTCCAGCCGCGCTGCGATCGCCGTGGCCCACGCGTCCGTGTCGGGGAAAGCCTCAACCTGCATTGGTCTTCCACTCCCGCCCGGTGCGCGCGAGCAGCAGGTCCGATGCGTCGGGACCCCAGGTCCCCGCGCGATAGGGCATCGGCTTGACCTTGCCTTCGGTCCACGCCTCAGAAACGCCGTCGACCCATTCCCAGGCCTTTTCGGCCTCGTCGCGACGAACGAACAGGGTGGAGTCGCCGTTCAGTGCATCAAGCAGCAGGCGCTCATAGGCGATGCGGCGGCGCGGCGGCTTGGCCCCCTTCTGGTTGACCCCCCAGGACAGGGACATGTCGATGCGCTGAAGCTGCATCTTCTGATCCAGACCCGGGCGCTTGTTCATCACGGTGAGCGAGATGTCCTCCTCGGGCTGGAGCTCGATGACCATGCGGTTGGCGCGCACCTCGCCGCGCGAGTCGCGGTCGAAGATGGAGTGCGGCACCGGCTTGAACTGGATGACGATCTCGGTGCGCTTTTCCGGCAGTCGCTTGCCTGTGCGCATGAAGAACGGCACGCCCGCCCAGCGCCAGTTGTCAATGTCGGCGCGAATGGCGACGAAGGTCTCGGT
>JADCBH010000201.1 GCA_020253595.1 Brevundimonas sp. | reverse complement strand
TCAGATCGGCAACCGCCTGATCGTGAACGGCATCCTCCAGGAAAATGCGAACAGCTTCTTCCAGTCCGACGGGCCGGCCGACGTTCCGACCCGCAGCGGTGCCGACTACTTTTCGTCGGGAGCCGGCAGTTCATCAGGCACGGCGATCGGAAATCTTCTGACCGTCTCGGTGACCGGGTCCTGGAACACCGTGATCGTCAACTCCGACCAGACCAACACCGGCGACATCTCAGCCAATGGCAACCGTCCCCGCTGACGCCACCATCCCCCTTTTTCCGGAGACCCGTCATGACCCGCCGCCGCTTGTCCGCCCCGATCCTCGCCCTGGCCGTCGCCGGTCTGTCGGTGGCATCTCCCGCGCTGGCCGGAGCGCCGGATGACTTCGTTCGCGGAGGACGGGTCCATGCCACGGGAAACCCGACCCCCTATACCGCAGCCCTGACATGCCTGGCCGAGCGCAACAGCGCGCTTGGGCTCGACACGCCCCGCATGGCGGTCGGGCGGATCGGCGACCTGACGGGCCGGGTCGATTTCGACACCGGGGCCCGGGTCTCGCAGGGGGCGTCCCTGTTCGCCATCACGGCCCTCGCCCGCGCCGGAGCGCCTGTGGTCGAACGGCTGGACAACAGCGTCTCGCAGATCGAGCTGGACTATGCCCAAAGGCACCTTCTGTCCGACACGCCTGAACTCGCCGGCCAGTCGGCCGAAAACTTCCGCCCGATCTTCGCCGGTCAGGTCGCGGGCTCGGAGTATTTCATCGTCGGGGGCATCACCGAGCTGAACTACAACATCCAGTCCTCGGGACTGAACGCACAGGTGGGCGAAGCGGCCGTAACCGGCCTTCGGGCCCGGGGCAGCGCTTCCGATTATGTCATGAACGTCGCCGTCGACCTGCGACTGGTCGACAGCCGCTCCCAGATCGTCGTCGATACGGTCTCCTTCCAGAAGCAGTTGGTCGGACGCGAGATGAACCTCGGCCTGAGCGGTGGCTCCGACAGCGTCGGTGCCGTCCTGTCGGGTGGGACCCAGGCAGTGGAGCCGCTTCAGGCGGCAGTGCGCACCCTTGTGGAGAGGGGCGTGTTCGAGCTTCTGACGGGCCTGCGGGATCCGGGGATCTACGACGGGTGCCTGGAACAAGCGGAGGCCGGCTCATGAGCGCGCACCCCGTCAATAGCCGCGCCGTCCTTGCCGTTCTGGCGGCGGCCTCCATCCTTACCGGATGCGCGTCCACGCGCTTCGATCCGGCGACCGGCCTCTATGCGGAGCCCGTCGGTGGCGCGCCCGCGACGGCCAACGCGACACCGCTGACACCGGCCCTGACCTGTCTTGCAGATACCGCTGCGGGCCGCGGCCTGCTCGCCCCCCGGCTCGCGGTCGGCGAAATCGCCGATCTGACCGGCAAGCTGGATCTGGAAACCGGACGGCGCGTAAGCCAGGGCGCTTCCCTGTTCGCCGTAACGGCCATCGGTCGTGCGGGCGTCCCTCTGGTCGAAAGGACAGACCAGTCCGTCGCGGAGATCGAACGGACCTATGCCGCGGCCCAGGTTCTGTCCGATGCCCCCGCCCAGGCTGGTGATGTCCCCGGCCCCTTGCGCCCGACCCATGCCGGTCAGGTCGCGGGCTCGCGCTTCTACCTCGTCGGCGGCATCACCGAGCTGAACTACAATATCGAGTCCTCGGGCGGCGATATCCGGGTCGGCGCGATCGATCCGGAGGACCCGAAGACGGGCATCGGAGGCTCGCGCTTCGTCATGAATGTCGCGGTCGACCTGCGACTGGTGGACTCCATTTCCCAGGAAGTGGTGGCGATCGCCGCCTATCAGAAGCAGATCGTCGGGCGGGAAATCCGCGCAGGCGTGTTCGACATCTTTGGCGGGACGGCCATCGATCTTTCGGGCGGGCGAAGCGCGCTCGAACCCCTTCAGCTGGGCGTGCGGGCCCTGATCGAGCGCGGCGTGTATGACGTGGCGGTGGACCTCTATGGTCTGTCGGACTCCTCCTGCCTTCCGGCAACCCAGACCGTGGACACCACGGGCGGATACCGCCGCCTGCGCGATCTCCCACACAGCGCGCTCGTTTCGCCGCCGATGACGCTGGCCGTAGCGACAGCCGAGGCTCCGGACCTGAGGGCCGAGAGCACCATAGCACCTGCCGAGGCGTCTCCGCGACCGGGCACCATTCTGACCGCGCCCTTTGCGGGGCCAGCAGCGATGTCTCCCGCCCCTCTGCCGGCACCGGCGGGCGAGATCCCGGCAAGACCCCGGATCGACCCACGCACCTGGCGTTTGACGAGGAGCGGCGCCGGCTGAGCCACCGGCCCGCGGGGGTATCACACGTCGCGACTTGACTCCCTCACACAGTATGCGCCATACACTGTATGTCACACACTATGTGACGCGCGGAGACCGACCTTGTCTTCTGACGACGAGCTTTTCGAATCCATGCGGCTGGAGCTGCGGCGAGGGTCGCTGGTACTGGCGGTTCTCGCTTGCCTGAGGACCGAGCGCTACGGCTACACGCTGCGCCAGGCGTTGGCGGCGGACGGGCTGGAGATGGAGGAATCGACCCTCTATCCCCTGCTGCGCCGTCTGGAATCCCAGGGGCTCCTCCTCAGCGAATGGCGTGAGGAGGAGAAGCGCAAGAAACGCTTCTATGTGCTCTCGCCGCTGGGCGTGTCCCTGCTGGACCGACTGACCACCGAATGGCGGGCCATCGGCGGCTCACTGGACCGGCTTCTCTGACATCCGAACATTCACCGGGGAGGGACACGCCATGACCGGCACGTCCGACGACATCATCGAACGCTGGCTGGAGGCCGTGGCCGCCCAGCTCCCGCCCGAGACCCGGGCGGACATCACCGACGAACTGCGCGAGCTGATCGTGTCGCGCATGGAGGCGAAGGAGAGTGATCTGGGCCGCGATCTGACGCCGGCAGAGGTCGAAGGCGTTCTGAAGGAGATCGGTCATCCGCTGGCGGTCGCTGCACGGTATCGCGCGGGACCCGACAGTCTGATCGGGCCCGAACTTCTGCCCTGGTGGCTTTACGGGGTGAAGGCGGGGCTGCTGGTTCTCCTGGCCATCCACGCCCTGTCACTGGTCGTCACCCTGGTCAGCGGACCCCGTGAGCCGGGCCAGGCGATCGCCCAGGCCTTCCATGGCTTCTTCGGATCGGGCCTGACACTGATCGGGGCCCTGACGCTGGCCGGCGCGATCATGGAACACTACCGGATCCGGCCGAAGTGGATGACCGAATGGCGGGCCAAGGACCTTTCGCTGTTTGGCCTGTCCGATCCTCTCACATGGGGCGTCAAGGCCAGGGAGGCGACGCAGGCCAGCGGCAGTGCGGGCCTCAACCTCAAGCCTGTGCAAGTCCATGCGGGCCGTGCCGGTCCGGCGAGCGAGGCGGTGTTCTCGTTCCTGGCCCTGGGTCTGTTCGTCCTGTGGTGGCTGGGTCTGGTCAGCTTCCCGGGTCTGGCCTCGTTCGAGATCGCGGATCAGCCGGTCACGATTGCCGGCGCGCCGGTGTGGACTGCCCTCTATGCGCCCATCCTCGCCTTTGCCCTGGCCCAGATGGCGGTCGATCTGTTCACGCTGATCAATCCGACAGCCGAACGATTGAGGGCCCTGTTCCGGGCCGGGGTGGCGGTCGGCAATCTTGTGCTGCTGTGGGCCCTCGTCCAGGCAGGCGATCTGTTCCTGCTGAGTTCGGCCGGAGAGATGGCAACGGTAGCGATCAACCGCGACCTGCTGACACTCGACTGGCTGCGCATGATCGATGAACGCGGGCGGGATCTGGCGGGTGTGGGCGCGACCCTCTCCATCCTGCTGACTTGGTCGGCGGCGATCATGGCTCTGATGATGGCGGGGGCGGTGTTGACCAATCTGGTGCGGATGGTCCGTCGCTGAGGATCGACCGCTGAGATGTCCGAAAACCGCGAGACAGGGGACCGGCCCCGGTCCATTCTCGCGGCATGGACACCGCCGCACATCGTCTGGATCAGGAGGCCTGCTATCGGGCGGTCCTGACGCGCGATGCCCGGTTCGACGGGCGGTTCTTCGGCTGCGTGAAGACCACCGGCATCTACTGTCGGCCCGTCTGTCCGGCCAGGACCCCGAAGCGGGAGAACATGATCTTCGTCCCCACGGCGGCGGCGGCCGAGGAGGCCGGGTTCCGCGCCTGCCTGCGCTGCCGGCCCGAGACGGCCCCCGACATGGGGGCCTGGCGCGGCACCTCGAACACGGTCAGCCGGGCCCTGGCCCTGATCGAGCAGGGCGCCCTGGATGAAGGGGATGTCGATGCGCTCGCGGGGCGTCTCGGTGTCGGGGAGCGCCAGTTGCGTCGCCTTTTCCGCCAGCATCTGGGCGCGGCCCCGGTCAGCGTGGCCCAGACGCGGCGAGTGCTGCTGGCCAAGGCTCTGATCCAGGAGAGCGACCTGTCGATGGCCGAGGTGGCGCTGGCGTCCGGGTTCGGCTCGGTGCGCCGGTTCAACGAGACATTTCAGGCGCTCTATGGCCGCCCGCCCTCGACCCTGCGCCGCCGCGCTGAGCGGCCGAGCGAAGGGGGCGTGAGCCTGAGCCTGACCTATCGCCCACCCTACGACTGGGACGCCTTGCTGGCGGCGCTGGCCGCCCGGGGGGATACGGTCGATGGCAGGGTCTGGCGGCGCGACCTGACCCAAGCGATCGACGGGGCGGCGGGTCAGGTCACGGCGACACCGGGCGAGCCGGGGCGATTGAAGCTGGTCGTGGAGGCGGACGACCTGAGGGCCCTGCCCGGCGTGCTGGCCCGCGTGCGGCGGGTGTTCGACCTTTCGGCGGACCCGGAGGCCATCGCGCGCGACCTGTCCGCCGATCCGGTGCTGCGGCCACTGGTCGCCGCGCGCCCGGGGCTGCGGCTGCCGGGTTTTTGGACAGACTCTGGAGACGAACCGCCTAGTGACCGGTTGCACGCAACGGACGAGGCTCTGGTCCGCCGGGCCGAGCAATGGCGGCCCTGGCGGGCCTATGGGGCGCTGCACCTGCGCACGGCGGGGATTGCGGCTGCCGAACTGATGGAGATCGACGATGACCGACACGCGGCCTGAAGCCCACACCGAGACACTCGCGCTGGACCGGATGGAGACCCCGGTCGGCGAGATGCTGATCGTGACGGACAGCGACGGCGCAGTCCGGGCGCTGGACTTCGCCGACTTCGAGGCGCGGATGCGCAGGCTTCTGGCGCGGCACGCTCCGGGCGCATCGCTGACTCCGGGTCGCGCCCCCGAGGCCGTCCGACGTGCGATTGCGGCGTACTTCCACGGCGACGTCCGCGCCCTCGACGCCCTGCCGGTGAAGACCCAAGGCACCGCGTTTCAATCCGAGGTCTGGGCGGCGTTGCGTGCCATTCCGGTCGGACAGACCCGCAGCTATGGCCAACTGGCCGCCGCCATCGGTCGCCCGAGCGCGGTCCGGGCCGTGGGGCTGGCCAACGGTTCCAATCCGGTCGGCGTCATCGTGCCGTGCCACCGGGTCATCGGAGCGAACGGAACCCTCACCGGCTATGCCGGGGGACTGGAGCGCAAGCGCTGGCTGCTGGCGCACGAGGCCGCCAACGTCGGCTAGGGCGCTAGCGCTCGGCTCGCGGCGGCTCGCTGCTTGAGCGCGGGATTGGTAGGGCGCTAACGCTCGCGACATGGTCTTGGGGGCCTAGGCGCGGATTCAGGTCCGGTTCAGCGGCGGTTAGTGACGGTTCGATTACCATAAGGCTTGTCGGGGCATTCCCGGCGTGCTGCTTATGCCGCTGATCGCGCCAGGGAGAGGCGCGCAAGCAGGGAGTGAGCACTTGATCCGGGTGAATTCGTCGGGCGGCCAGGCCGTCCGGGTGCGACATGCCGTGAGGTTCGGCCGATGAACATCGTCATCATCCTTGGCCTGATCATCACCTTCGCAACCGGCATTCCGGTGTTGTTGCAGATCCTGAAGGGCCACCCGCGTGGCCTGATCATCCTGTTCTTCGCGGAGATGTGGGAGCGCTTCTCCTACTACGGGATGCGGGGCATCCTGATCTTCTTCCTGACCCAGCATTTCCTGTTCGATGACGCCACAGCGGGATCGACCTATGGGTCCTACACCTCACTGGTCTATCTGCTGCCGTTGATCGGCGGGATCATGGCGGATCGGTTCCTCGGCACCCGCAAGGCCGTGGCCTTCGGGGCCCTTCTGCTGGTGGCTGGTCACGGCATGATGGCCTTCGAAGGTCGACCGGCGACGGAGACGCTGACCTACGCCGGTGCCCAGTACGAAGTCGTCGCCGAAGGACGCGGCGCGTCGCGCGAGGTCTCCATCGTCGTCGACGGCCAGAACTACAGCTTCGGCCCGGCGGAGACGGGGGGCATCGCCATCGCAGGCCTGCCGACCGGCGCGGCCTTGCCGGCGACCCTGCCGGAGGGCTCGTACGAGATGGCCCAGACCCGTGACATGAATGGGGTCAACGTCTTCTACTTGGCTGTTTCTCTGATCATCATGGGGGTCGGCTTCCTGAAGCCGAACATCTCGACCATCGTTGGCCAGCTGTATCCGCAGGGCGATCCACGCCGGGATTCCGGCTTCACCCTCTATTACTACGGGATCAATCTGGGGGCATTCTGGGCGGCGGTCCTGTGTGGCCTCCTGGGGCAGACGGTCGGCTGGTGGGCCGGCTTCGGCCTGGCCGGCATCGGCATGGCCCTGGGCTGGATCGTCTTCATGCTCGGCAAGCCCCTGCTCGACGGCAAGGGTGAGCCGCCCAATCCCGAAGCGCTCAAGAAGCCCCTTCTGGGCCCGATCAACCGCGAATGGTCGATCTATCTGGTCAGCACCGTCGTCGGGGTGCTGGCGGTCTGGGGCCTGGTCCGCAGCAATGAGCTGGTGGGCTGGGTGCTCGGCGTGTCCACGATCGCCTCGCTTCTGTTCATCGGCTATGTGATCGCCGTCGTCTGCAAGACCAAGGTCCAGCGCGAACGCATGATGCTGGCCATGGTGCTGATCTTCGGTTCGGTGGTCTTCTTCACCCTGTTCGAACAGGCCGGGACGTCGCTGAACCTGTTCGCGGACCGGAACGTGGACCTCAGCCTGACGCCCACGGCGTTCCAGATCTTCGGGATCACGGTCGGCACGCCAGCGCAGCTGGCGGCGGCGGGGATCACGCCGACGGGCTTCTGGATCGATGCGACCGTCACGGCGGCGCAGACCCAGTCGTTCAATGCCGGCTTCATCCTGATCTTCGCTCCGATCCTGGCGGCGCTGTGGGCCTTCCTGGCCCGGCGCAGGATGGACCCGAACCCGGTCATGAAGTTCGGACTGGGGATCATCCAGGTCGGGCTCGGGTTCATGGTCGTGGTGTGGGGGGCCGGTATGGCCAACTCGGCCTTCCAGGTGCCGATCATCCTCTTGGCCCTGCTGTATCTGTTTCACACCCTGGGGGAGCTGTTCCTGTCCCCGGTGGGGCTGTCGGAGATCACCAAGCTGGCCATGCCTTCGGTGGTCAGCTTCATGATGGCGGTGTGGTTCCTGGCCAGTTCGATCGCCCAGTACGTCGGCGGCTGGATCGCCGGACTGGCGGGCACCGAAACCGTCGGCGGTCAGGTTCTGGATCCCGGTCTGGCGCTGCGGACCTCGCTGGACGTGTTCGAGAAACTGGGTCTGGGCGGTATCGGCATCGGCATCGCCTTCATCCTGATCAGCTTCTTCATCAAAGGCTGGTCACATGGGGTGAATGACTCGGACAATCATCCGGGGCCACCGTTGACCGATCGCGGTCAGGAAGATGGAAACGTCTCCAGACCCCTGACCAACACATCGGGCTGAGGTTCCGAGACGCTTAGGGAAAGGGCGGAACCCTGCGGTTCCGCCCTTTCTGCAGTCTTGGGTTTCCGAATGAGTGTGATCCAGAAAACAGGATCACAAACAATGGAACACCCCAGATCGCTAGTTACCTTTTTTGTCGGGTGCGTCTTCTTCGGGATCGGCCTGATCCTGCTCAGGCGAGGGGGCACCCGGCAGCTCAAGGCAGACCGTATAGCCGAGCATCCACATAACAGCACAAGCCAGCCGATAGGCATTCTCACCTGGTTGGCTACGGCTGTATCGGCGGTCTACATCGTCCTATTGGGCTATCGAAGGTGTCGCCGAGCCTAGGAGGGCTAAAGCGACGATAGAAATCTTAAGCAATTTCATAGCTCATACTCCATCCATTTGGTTGCGAAAAACTCGCAAATGTAACTTTGGATTGAGTTAGGCGAAGCGGTAAACTGCGACGGCCTGCCGCAGCCAGTTTAGGGGCCGCCGCCATGTGAGGGGCGACCAGGTCGGGGTCGGCGTCGGCGTCGGCGTCTTCCTTCTTGTGATCTCGCCGATCCTCAAGAAGGGAATGGCCGGCATTCGCTGAGCCCCCACTGCCCCAGACAGACGAAGGCCCGGCGGAGCGATCCGCCGGGCCTTTTGCTTGCGCCGGGCCCTGGACCTCAGAAGGTCTTGCGCACCCGGATTTGCCAGAAGGTGCGCGGGTCCGTGGGGCGCAATTCGGTGAAGGCGACCGGTCGAGCGGATGATCGGTCGGCGAAGACCGTGCGCTCGCCCTGGAAGTCGTTCCAGACGTTGACCTGGGCCCGGATCGCCCAGGTGGGCGTCGGCTTGTACTCGATATTGGCTTCCAGGTAGTCGCTGCCGGTGAAGCCCGAGATCTGGTCCGGGCCATAGTTGAACTGGCGCAGGCTCTCCAGGTAGGTCACGGCCCAGTTGATCCGCCAGCTGGTGATGTCCTGGGCGATGGTGAAGGCCGGCTGCGACGGCCGCACGCCCGAGATCGGGCGGTCCTGACCCGTGGTCGGATCGGTGACCGAGGTCTCGTTCCAGGTATTGCGGAAGCGGAACTCGCCGCCCGAGAATCCGGCCCAGTCCATCGGCAGGACCACATTGACGGCGAGCTGGTCCAGCGTCCCGTCGCCGATGTTGCCGACCGCCGACAGGCCGCGCGGCAGGGGCAGGCGGTCGATCACGCCGATGATCTCATCGTGGCGGTAGCCGATCGAGACGATGCCGTCGCCCATGAAGCGGCGCTCCCAGGTCAGCTCGCTGATCCAGCGCTCTTCTGGCTCCAGATCGACGTTGCCGCCGAACATCTGTTCATCCTCCAGATCCGCACCGGCCGCGAAATCACCGAAGTCGAGCTGTCCGACCTCCCGTTCGAAGCGGAAGCGGACCTGGTTCTGGGGCATGGGGGTCCAGGTCGCGAGAAAGCGCGGCTTGGCGAAGAAGAAGCTCTTCTCCTGATCGGCGTCCCCGGACTGGCTGATGGTGGAGGCCTCCAGCCGCACCCCGCCTTCAAGGGTCAGGTTCGGGCGGATGCGCCAGGTGCCGCGGGCGAAGACCTCGCCCCGGGTCTCCTCGACCTTGATCTGATCGCTGGGCAACGGGATGACGACACCGCCGTCGGTCAGCGCCTGCTCGATCTCCAGCATGTTGTAGGCGACCTCGCCCCCGGCTTCGAGCGTGACGGAGGCCGAGCGTTCCCAGCGCAGAAGGGAGCGCAGGATGGTCTCGGACGCATTGCCCTCGGCGGCGAAGCGCTGAAGCGGGCCAACCACGCCATTCGTCGTGGTGACGAAGGTCGAGGCTTCGTCGAAGTCCTCCCACTCCCGGATGAAGCGGGTCTCCGACGTCAGGCCTGTACCCATGGGGCGCGTGAAGACGGCACCGATCTCGCCACTCGTGCCTTCCTCAGCGTAGCGACTGTCCCGCAGCAGGCCCCGCCCGTCCTGGAGGCTGTACTGGCTGTAGTCGTTCCGTCCGAGACGGGCCGTCAGGTCGATCTTTCCGCCCATGAAGGCGTCCGCATAGTTGACGCGAACGGCCTGACCGCCCCCCGTCTGGTCGTCGTAGTAGCCCTCGTCCCGGGTAACCACGCCGTTGGCGTCGCGGCGCACAACCGGCCGACGCCGGTGGAGTCATTGATCGCCACGCCGTCCGACAGGGTGAAACCCCAGACCCGCTCGCCTTCGCGGCGGGTGAACTGATAGCTGCCCGCGGCCCGGTCGGTGCCGCCCTCGAAAAAGAAGCCGTTGATCGTGGCGATCTGTTCGGTGCTGGCCGTCGAGCGGGTGATCACGTTCACCACGACCGAAAAGCCCTGCATGTCGATGCCCGGTGCGCCGCCCCGGATCAGCTCGATCCGCTCAACCTGCGCGACCAGGATGCGGCTGATCGCGTTCGAGCCCGTGTCATTCTTGGACGCCGGACGGGACCCGTTGATCAGGATGTTGCCAACCGCGCCCTCGAAACCCCGCGATCCGTCACCATCCTGGGCCGAGAACCCGGGAATGCGGCTGACCATGTCCAGCGCTGTGTTCGGACGCTGGTCGGCAAAGAAGTCAGGGGTGAAGACCAGCACGCCCTGCTGGCTGGAGTCGGCCTGCGGCGACGGCACAGCAGATTGCGGCGGGACCGTGCCCGACGGGGCAGGCGCGGTCTGTGCCAGCGCACCCGTCGCGCTGAAGATGACAGCCGTCGTGGCCAGCAGAATGGATTTGGTCATCGCCTGGGGTTCCCCTCGTTGCGGGGGGAGGTGTGGCGGGATGAAGCATGGCTGTCCCGTTACATTCCGGACAGGTCGATTAAATCGAAGACAGGATTACCGCACTGTAATCATTGCGACAAATCTGGACGATTACTGTGTCTTGCAGCGTTACCGAGCGGCCCGCAGACCCCTAATCCTTGAACGGCTGGGGTTCAGTCGAGAGATCCAACTGGTCCAGTCCGAACCACCGCGAGCCATCATCCAGGACATCCCGATCAGCCACCGGGGCGGCCTGAACCGGGACCTCTGTCTCCATCGCGATCGGACGCGGCGGTGGCATGCGCGGCACGTCGGCGAGGTCGACCCCCGGCTCGGCTTGGGCGTCCTCGGACAGGAAGGTCGGATCCGCGGTCTCCGCCGCCGGCTTGAGAGCCGCGTCATCGAATCCATCATTGACCTGACCCACCTCAAGGATACTGCCCGGCACGATGTCGGGCGTGGGCGGCGTGACCAGGTCGATGGCCATGCGCGGGCCCAGAGCTCGCCCCTCGGCATCCTTGCGCGGGGTCATGGCCAGGCCCGCCAGGGTCAGACAGGCGACGGCGGCAACGACGACAGCAGCGATCAGCCGGGGGTGGCGGGCGATCAGGGACACAGCGGATCCTCCTTGAGCCGCAGGAACGGGCGCGTCACCGGGCCGGTTCCAACGCAGCCTTGCGGCGCCGCTCGCCCCGGCACCGTTCCGAGCAGGTGGTGATCTTGTCCCAGTCGCGCGCCCACTTGGCCCGCCAGATGAAAGGGCGGTTGCAGACCAAGCAGTCCTTCTGCGGCAGGTCGCCCTTCCTTGGGGCCAGGCCCTTGTTGACGTGTTTACGCGACATCTGGCAGCAGAAACCTTCCCTTTACGTCCACGTCAAGTTTGCGGTAGAACCCGGCCCATGGCGACCGCCGACGATCATCGCACCTATTCGATCCGCCAGCTCTGCCGGGAGTTCGGGGCGACGGCGCGCGCGTTGCGGTTCTATGAGGACAAGGGGCTTCTGACGCCCGCGCGCAAGGGCCAGACCCGCGTTTACGACGCGCGCGACCGGGCGCGGCTGAAACTGATCCTGCGGGGCCGGCGTATCGGCTTCACCCTGACCGAGATCCAGGAAATGCTGGATCTGTATGACAGGAACGACGGCAACACCCATCAGATGGCGATCGCCCTGCGCCGCCATCGCGCCCAGATCGAGGCCCTGAAGCAGCAGCGCGAGGACCTCGACGCCGCCATCGAGATGGCCGAGGAGGCCTGCGCGGCCATGGAGGCCCGCCTCAAGGAACAGCGACCCGACCTTCTGCCCGGTGCCGAGGAATACGCCTCGGTGCTGCGCGAACGCCTGGACCACCACCACAATCATCCGTTCAAGCTGAGAGCCTGACCCATGGCCTACAAGGCGCCCGTCCGCGACCTGACCTTCATCCTCAACGAGGTGCTGGAGATCGATCGCTATTCGAACTCTCCGGGCTTCCAGGACGTGTCGTCGGATCTGGTCCAGCAGATCCTGGAGGAGGGTGCCAAGTTCTCCGAAGAGGTCATCGCCCCCCTGAACAAGGTCGGCGATCAGGAAGGCTGCAAGTGGGACAATGGCAAGGTCACTGGCCCGACGGGCTGGAAGGAAGCCTACAAGGCCATGGTCGAGGCCGGCTGGCCCGCCCTGTCGGCCCTGCCTGAGCATGGTGGCCAGGGCATGCCTTCGGTCGTGGCCATGGCCTTTGGCCAGTTCACCGCGGCCGCCAGCCCCGCCTTCTCCATGTATCCGGGCCTGACGGCCGGTGCCTACTGGGGGCTGAACGCCAACGGCTCGGATGAGCAGAAGGCCATGTATCTGCCCAAGATGGCGTCGGGCGAATGGGGCGGGACCATGAACCTGACCGAGCCCCAGTGCGGCACGGACCTTGGCCTGATCCGCACCAAGGCGGTCCCGAACGGCGACGGCAGCTATTCGATCACCGGCCAGAAGATCTGGATCAGCTCGGGCGAGCACGACTTCACTGACAACATCATCCATCTGGTCCTGGCCCGCATCGAGGGCGCGCCGGAAGGCATCAAGGGCATCAGCCTGTTCGTCGTGCCCAAATTCCTGGTCAATGAGGACGGCTCGCTGGGCGAGCGGAACGTCGGCGCGTCCTGCGCCGGGCTCGAGCACAAGATGGGCATCCACGGCAACGCCACCTGCGTCATGGCCTATGAGGGGGCCAAGGGCTGGCTCGTCGGCACCGAGAACAAAGGCATGGCGGCCATGTTCGTCATGATGAACGAGGCGCGCCTGGGTACCGGCCTGCAAGGTCTGGCCATAGGCACTGCCGCCTATCAGGCCGCGGTCGAGTTCGCCCATGACCGCCTGCAGGGGCGTTCGCTGACCGGTGCCAAGAACCCGTCCGGCCCGGCCGACAGCATCCTGGTCCACCCCGACGTGCGCCGAATGCTGCTGGAGGCCAAGGCCTTCGTCGAGGGCGGCCAGGCCTTCACCCTGTGGACCGCGCTTCAGGCCGATCTGCAGCATTCGGACGACGAGGCCACGGCCACCAAGGCCCGCGACTACATGGGTCTGATCACCCCGGTGCTGAAGGCCTATCTGACCGACAAGGGCTTCCACGTCGCGTCGCTGGCCATGCAGGTGCACGGCGGCTCGGGCTACACCGAGCACTTCCCGGCGTCCCAGTATCTGCGCGATGCCCGCATCACCATGATCTATGAAGGTGCCAACGGCATCCAGGCGCTGGACCTGGTGGGTCGCAAGCTGCCGGCCAACGGTGGCCGCGCCATCATGAGCTGGTTTGCCGACATCGACGCCTTCGTGGCCGAACACGGCGGCGCGTCCGATCCGGTCAAGCCCTTCGTCGAAGGCCTGGCCGACACCAAGAAGAAACTGCAGGAAGGCACGATGTGGCTGATGCAGAACGGCATGCAGAACCCAGACAATGCGGGGGCCGCCTCCACCGACTATCTGAATATCTTCGGCCTGACGGCGCTGGCCTATGTCTGGGCCCAGATGGCTGTTGCAGCCCAGAAGCAGATCGACGCCGGCTCGACCGACCCCTACTACGTCACCAAGCTCCAGACCGGCCGCTACTTCGTCGAGCGCATCCTGCCCGACGCCGGCGCCCACCTGAAGAAGCTGAAGACCGGCGCGGACGTGCTGATGGCCATGCCGGCGGAGGCGTTCTGATCATCCCGTCTCCTCTCTGTCGCGAAGCGACGGGGAGGTGGCGCGGCCCTGCTTCGGGGCCGTGACGGAGGGGTTCTTTCCGTCATCCAGAAATCTCGCGGTGGCCAGAACCCCTCCACCGCTTCGCGGTCCCCCTCCCCATCCCTGCGGGACGGGGAGGAGAAGTTGAATGAACCCCCTGTCCGTCCCCGAGCCCGACTTCATGAAGGACGAGGAAATTGTCCTCTTCTCCGACTCCGTCGCCAAATGGATCGACGAGCACGCGCCGCCCGAGGCCGTGCAGTCCTGGATCGCCAACTCCAGCGTCCCGCGCGAGCTGTGGACCAAGGCCGGTGAAGCGGGCCTGATGGGTCTGTCCATGCCCGAGGAAGAGGGCGGCATGGGCGGCGATTACCGCCATGAGGTGGTCCTGATGCGCCAGCTCGGCTGGAAGGGCGCCGACCACTTCGGCATCTCTCTGCATAACGCCATCGTCGCCCCCTACATCTGGCACTACGGCACCGAAGAGCAGAAGCAGCGCTGGCTGCCCCGCCTGCTGACCGGCGAACTGGTCGGTGCCATCGCCATGACCGAGCCGGGCGCGGGCTCGGACCTGCAAGGCATCAAGACCACCGCCATCAAACAGGGCAACCAGTATGTGGTGAACGGGTCCAAGACCTTCATCACCAACGGCCAGCTGGCCAACTTCATCATCGTGGTCACCAAGACCGACCCGGCCGAGGGTGCCAAGGGCACCAGCCTGATCGTGGTCGAGACCGACGGTGCCGAGGGCTTCGAGCGCGGCCGCAACCTCCACAAGATCGGCATGGAGGGCAACGACACGTCGGAGCTGTTCTTCAATGACGTGAAGGTGCCGGGCGAGAACATCATCGGCGGCGGCGAGGGGCTGGGCTTCATCCAGCTGATGCAGCAGCTGCCGCAGGAGCGACTGAACATCGCCGTCCAGGGCGTCGCGGCGGCGGAGCGTGGCCTCCATGAGACCCTGGAATACGTCAAGGGCCGCAAGGCCTTCGGCAAGCGGATCCTCGACTTCCAGAACACCCAGTTCAAGCTGGCAGAGGTCAAGACCAAGCTGACCGTCGCCCGCGTCTTCGTCGACCACTGCATCGGCCTGCACCTGAAGGGTCAGCTGGACGCCGTGACGGCCTCGATGGCCAAGTACTGGGTCACCGATATCCAGGGCGAGACCATCGACGAGATGCTCCAGCTCCACGGTGGCTACGGCTACATGAACGAGTATCCGATCGCCCAGCTGTACAAGGACGCCCGCGTCCAGCGCATCTACGGCGGAACCAACGAGATCATGAAGCTGCTGATCGCGCGGTCGCTGTAGGCTATGGGGCGGCGATGATCCGCCTCCACGTCCCCCAGCCCTTGTCGCCCGGCGCGGCGCTCGCGCCGACGCTGGATCAGTCGCGATATCTGACGCAGGTCATGCGGCTGACGGCAGGCGATCCGCTGCTGGTCTTCAACGGCGCCGACGGCGAGTGGCGCTGCGTCGTCGCCGAGGTGCTGAAGAAGGGCGTCGTCCTGCGGGCAGAGGCGCAGGTGCGGCCTCAGACCCATGGCCCCGATCTCGAGCTGATCGTCGCCGTAGTGAAGAAGGCGCGAGTCGAGACCATCGTTGAGAAAGCCGCCGAGCTGGGCGCCAAGCGGGTTCGACTGACGATCACCCAGAGGACCAACGCCGACCGCGTCCGGCTGGACAGGCTGGACTCCATTGCCGAGGAGGCCGCCGAGCAGACCGGGCGGCTGGATGTGCCCGTCGTCGACGAACCGGTGAAGCTGGAGAGCATTCTGGATCGCTGGGACGACGGTCGCCGGCTGATGTTCTGCGACGAAGCCGGCGGCGCGCCGGTCGCTTCGGCGATCACCGAACCGGGGCCTTGGGCCATTCTGATCGGGCCGGAGGGCGGCTTCTCTCCAGAGGAACGCGAGCGGCTGCGCAGCTTGCCTTTCACGACCGCCGTATCGCTGGGGCCGCGTATCCTGCGGGCCGACACAGCAGCTATCGCCGCCATGACCCTGTGGCAGGCCGCCGTTGGCGACTGGGAGCGATAGGCCCCTTGCCGGTCGCCATATTCCCGCCCATCTAGCCGCGACGGGCGAGGCGTCCGCTGGGGCTTTCATGATCGACACCGCACCTCTGACGTTCGACGACCTGGCCGGTGCCCTGTCGAAGGGCATCAAGCCCAAGGACCAGTGGCGCGTGGGGGCCGAGCACGAGAAGTTCGGTTTCGACAAGTCGACCCTGCGTCGTCCGACCTATGGGGGCCCGAACGGCATCCATGCCATGCTGGAAGGCCTGCAGCGCTTTGGCTGGGCTCCCGTGGAGGAAGGCGGTCACGTCATCGCCCTGGAGCGCAGGAATGCAGAGGGTTTCACAGCCTCCATCAGCCTTGAGCCCGGCGGACAGTTCGAACTGTCCGGCGCGCCGCTTCTGACCATTCACGACATCTGTTCCGAGACCGGCCAGCACCTGATGGAGGTCAAGCAGGTCGCCGACCTCCTGAATCTCGGGTTCCTGGGCACCGGCTTCGACCCGATGTGGACCCGTGCCGACGTGCCCGTCATGCCCAAGGGCCGTTACGATATCATGCGGGCCTATATGCCCAAGGTCGGAAACCTCGGCCTCGACATGATGCTGCGCACCTGCACCATCCAGGCCAACCTCGACTTCGACTCCGAAGCCGACATGGTGCTGAAGTTCCGCACCTCCCTGGCGCTGCAACCCATCGCCACGGCCCTGTTCGCCTGCTCTCCATTCACCGAAGGTCGGCCCAATGGCTTCCTGTCGGCCCGCGCGAACGTCTGGACCGACACCGATCCGGACCGCACCGGCATGCTGGGCTTCGTGTTCGAGGACGGGTTCGGGTTCGAGACCTACGTCAACTATGCGCTCGACACCCCGATGTACTTCGCCAAGCGCGAAGGCCGCTACATCGATGCTTCGGGCCAGTCGTTCCGGGACTTCATGGAGGGTCGCCTGCCCGCCCTGCCGGGTGATCGGCCGACGGCCAAGGACTGGGCCGATCATCTGACCACCCTGTTCCCCGAAGTCCGGCTGAAACAGTACCTGGAGATGCGCGGCGCCGACGGCGGACCCTGGAGCCGCATCTGCGCCCTGCCCGCCCTGTGGGTCGGCATCTTCTATGACGCGCCGTCGCTGGCCGCCGCCTGGGATCTCTGCAAGGACTGGGATATCGCCGACCATGAGCGCTTGCGCCGCGACGTGACCAAGCTGGGCCTGCGCGCCGAGGTGGCGGGCCGATCCGTGCGCGACATCGCCGTCGACATGGTCGCCATCGCCAAGCAGGGGCTGAAGAACCGCGCCCGCTTCTCGGGCGGCATGGTCGACGAGCGGGGCTATCTGGCGGAGCTGGAAGACATCGCAGATTCGGGCGTCACGCCGGCCGAGCGACTGCTGGATCTGTATCACGGCGACTGGCAAGGCGACGTCACCCGCATCTACCGCGACTTCGCTTACTGACCGGTTGGCCGCTCCGGGGCGTGATTTCGCGCCCTGTTTGGCCTATGGGAGCGCCGTGACTGCTCCCGCCGACCCGCTGAAGGCCCACCGCCGCCTGTCCGTCGCCCCGATGATGGACTGGACGGATCGGCATTGCCGCGCCTTTCACCGGACCCTGTCGAGGCAGGCGCTGCTCTACACCGAGATGGTCACGGCCCCGGCGGTCATTCACGGCGACCCGGAGAGGCTGCTGGGCTTCGATCCGGTCGAGCACCCCGTCGCGTTGCAGATCGGCGGGTCCGACCCGGACCAGCTGGCAAAGGCAGCGCGGATCGGGGCCGACCTCGGCTACGACGAGATCAATCTGAACGCCGGCTGCCCGTCCGACCGGGTCCAGTCCGGCCGGTTCGGCGCCTGTCTGATGCGCGAGCCGGAGCTGGTGGCCGAGTGCATGGCGGCCATCCGCGAGGCGGTATCCGTCCCGGCCACCGTCAAATGCCGCATCGGCGTTGACGATCAGGAGCCGGAGCAGAGCCTTTTCGCCCTGGTCGACGCCTGCGCAGCCGTGGGCGTCGCCGTCTTCGTCGTCCATGCCCGCAAGGCCTGGCTGAAGGGCCTGTCGCCCAAGGAGAACCGGGACATCCCGCCGCTGGACTATGCGCTCGTGCGGCGGCTGAAGCGCGAGCGGCCGCATCTGTCGATCTCGATCAACGGTGGCATCGGCACACTGGACGAGGCTGAGGCGCACCTCGACAGCTCCGATGGTGTGTCCCTGGATGGCGTCATGATGGGCCGGGCGGCCTATCACGAGCCGGCGCTGCTGGGGCAAGTCGACCGTCTGATCTTCGGCATGGCATCCAGCGACGTGGACGCCTTCGAGGCCGTCGCCCGCTACCGTCCCTACCTGGCCGCGCGGATCGAGGAGGGCGTGTCCCTTTCGGCCATGACCCGGCACATGCTGGGTCTGATGCACAGGCGGCCGGGTGCGCGGGCCTTCCGCCGGATCCTGACGGTGGAGGCGATCCGGCCGGGTGCGGGCCTGGAAGTCGTCGATCGGGCTCTGGACGCCGTGCGCGAGGCCGAGGCACGCCGCGAACGAGTCGATCAGGCGGCCTGACCCGTTGTGATTGCGACGTCGTGAAATCCGGTTAAGGACTTCAGCGTCCTCCCCGGGATCAGACAGGTTTGCCATGCGTCGCCATTTCTGGCCGAGCGTCCTCGTGGCGCTGGTGACGGCCGCTCCCGCCATGTCCCAGACGGCACCGAGCTCCGACGGTGATCGCCGGGCCGTGGGCGTGATCGCGGGCTCACGCGGCGCGGGTATCGAAGTTCAGTATGCCTGGAGCAATCAACTTGTCCTTCGCGGAACTGTTGACGCCCTGAGCGCCGAGGCGACGGGTCGCTACCGTGGGTTCAACTACCGCGTCGCCGGACAAGGCCGTTCGGTGGGCGTCTTCGCGGACTGGCACCCCGGCGGGACAGCCTGGCTGGTGTCCGGCGGCGTCTTTCTTGGCGAGCCTGAGGTGGATCTCTCGGGACGGCCTGTCAGGGCTGTTCGCGTGGGCGGCGCACTCTTCACACCGGCCCAGATCGGCGAGGTGAACGGCGGGATCGAGGCCAATGTCGCCTCGCCCTTTCTGGGCGTCGGTTACGACGACACCTTCACCGCTGACCGCCGTTGGGGGGCGCGCGTGATGCTCGGAGCCGCTTTCAGCGGCACACCCCGTGTGCATCTTGCGTCTCGTGGGGGGACCCTGTCCAACAGCCGCGCCTTCCAGACCCGCCTCGCCGCCGAGATCGACGATCTCGAAGACGAGGTCGAGCCCTATTCGATCTATCCCGTCGCCCAGATCGGCCTGACGTTTCGCTTCTGAGGCCGCCTGCCAGACTTCGGTCGTCAAGCCTCCGTTAAGCACGATGGGCGCTCTCTCTTTGCCCATGAAACACACGCTCGCCCTCGCCGCCGTTCTCGCTGCCGTCGCAGGCACGGCCGACGCCCAGACCCGAGCCCGGTCGCCGATCACGGCCGCGCTCAACCTCGGCACACCCGGTGCAGGCGTGGAGGCGCAGCTGTCGCTTGGGCCGGTCTTCGTTCTCAGGGGCGGAATCGACACCCTGGGCTACGACGTGGATCAGAACTTCGATGGCGTGGACTATTCCGGACGGTTCGATTTCGACACGGTCTCGGCCTTCGTCGACCTGCATCCCTTCCAGAACGCCTTTCTGATCTCTGGCGGAGTCTATATCGGCGACCGGAGCATCGGCCTGTCCGCACGGCCGAGTGTGCCGGTCGAAATCGGAGGCCAGATCGTCACGCCCGGCCAGGTCGGGACACTGTCCGGCGCGATCAAGCTGTCGGATGTGGCTCCCTTCGTCGGCGTGGGCTTTGATGACGCCTTCTATCGCGACAGCCGCTTCGGCTTTCGCGCCATTGCAGGCTTTGCCTGGAGCGAGGCCCCCGAGGTGGCGCTGAACTCCACCGGCGGCAGCCTGTCCAACGACCCGGCCTTCCGCGCCCGACTGGAGCAGGAGGCGCGCGACATCTCCGCCGAGGCCGAGGACAAGGGTATCTTCCCCATCGTCCAGCTGGGCGCGACGGTGCGGTTCTGAACGGGCTCGACCTGACCGAACTTCTGCTGCTGGCCGCCGCCGTCCTCGCCGCCGGACTGGTCGGCGGTCTGATCGCGGGTCTGTTCGGGGTCGGCGGCGGCACGGTGCTGGTGCCGGCCCTGTTCTATGCCTTTTCGGTGCTGGGGCTGGGCGGCGAAGCCAATCTGCACGTCGCCATCGGTACGTCGCTCCTGACGATCGTCGCCACGTCCTGGCGCTCGCTGGGCGCGCACAGGGCTCATGGGGCCGTGGACGAACGGGTCCTGAAGCGATGGACACCCTGGGTCGCCTTCGGGGCCTTGATCGGGGCAGGCGTCGCAGGTCTGACGTCGATGGAGGGGCTGGCCGTCGTCTATGGCGTCTGCCTGATTGTGGTCGCCGCCCAGATGGGCCTGCTGCCCGAGACAGCCACGCTGGCGAAGGATCTGCCCGACGGCTGGGGGCGGCGCGGAATCGGCAGCCTGATCGGCGGGCTTTCGGCCATGATGGGGGTAGGCGGCGGCAGTTTCGGCGGGATGCTGATGACCCTGTGCGGGCGTCCGATCCATCAGGCGGTGGCGACGGCATCTGGCTTCGGCGTGGCGATCGGGATCGCCGCGACGCTGGGCCTCATCGTCTTCGGCTGGGGCGCGGAGGGACGACCACCGCTCAGCCTGGGCTACGTCAACGTCCCCGCCGCCGTGGCCATGGGGCTGCTGACCACCCTGGTCGCGCCCTACGGGGCCAGGCTGGCGCACCGGCTCGACCGCAGGATCCTGCGCCGGGCCTTCGCCCTCTATCTGCTGGCGACAGCGATATCGGTGGTGGTCAAGGCGCTCTGACTTTTGGGGCCTGATCTTGCCGGAAAACCGCGCACACCTTTCCGGATCAGGCCCTAGGGCCGGAGTGTCAGCCCATTCGGCCGCGCCTCGAACGCCGACAGCCGTCCCAGATAGCTCATGCCCAGCAGGGAATGCGGCAGGCCTTCCTCGACGACCAGGGCCCGCACATCCTCGACACGGGCTCCGGAGACCGAGACGTGGTCCAGTTCGACAGCGGCGGCCATCACGGGCCCCGAGGCGGTCTCGACCGTTTGTGTGAAGTCGGCCGGCGTCAGGCGCAGGCCCAGTCGCAGGGCGTCTTCACGGGTCAGGGCGACGACGCTGGCGCCGGTGTCGACCAGCATGCGCACGGCGCGGCCCTCGACGTCGGCCTGGGCCCAGTAGTGGCCATCGGCGGACCGGGCGATCTGGGCCACCCCGCCAGACGCCGGAGCCGTCGCGACGGCCGGCATGACGACAGCAGCCTCGGCCTCACGCGGCTCACGGTGGGTGAACCACCAGGCCACGGTCAGCGAAGACAGCGTCGCCGTAGCCATGACAACGGCGGACTGAAGGTCGAAACGCAACGGCATACTTCCCTGCGGCCCGGCCGCTTCTGCGGCGCATCCCCCTATGCCCTGGGGGCCGTTGGGATGGGGTGAAGAGACAGGGTCGACGAAAGGTTTACGCCTCAGTCTCCGCGCAGCCGAGGGTCGATCCGTTCGCGCCGACCGGGAAGTTCCGTCATGATTTCCGCGCGTTGCTGGTCACTCAGCCCGCTCCAGCCGCCGATTTCCCCAAGCGTCCGGTAACAGCCGAGGCAGAGGCCGGACGCCCCATCCACCACGCAAACCTTGATGCAAGGGGTCGCAACGGCCTTCGGAGCGCTGTGTTCGATTGACGACATAAAGACGAAAACTACTCCGGTATCGGATCAAAAACTTGATTCTGGGCGCGATGGGGCGCAAGGTGAGGGTGACGCGAAACGACGAGAGGGTGAAATCCCCCGACGCACGACGTGTCTCCTTCCCCCGTTCAGCGAAAGGAGACGCACACGATGAACGACAAGGACAAGAACCTCCAGCACGCCATGATGTCCTTTGCCCTGTGGGGCGGGCTCCTGGTCGGACAGCGCCCGTCGCGCGCCAGTGAGCGCGTGGTCAGCCACCCGTCAAACTTCGTGCCGGTCAGGGTCGACCGGAAGGGCTGATCGCCCTTCCGGCTCGGGGCCGTCTACTGCGCCGCGAGGCGGACGAGCTTGCCGTTGTCCTCGTCGGTGATGACCCACACCGCGCCATCGGCGCCGACGGCGATGTCACGGACGCGTTCACCCAGATCGGTCAGCAGCCGCTCTTCGCCGACCACCCGGCCGTTCTCGATCACCAGACGGGCGATGTGCTTGTCGCGCAGGGCAGCGACCAGCAGGTTGCCCTGCCATTCCGGGAACATCGCCCCGTCGTAGAAGATCTGGCCACCCGGGGCGATTGAGGGATCCCAGTAGTAGACGGGCTGTTCGGTGCCCTCGCGGGCCGTGACGCTGCCCGCGATGGGCGCCCCGCGGTACTCGATGCCATAGGTGACCTCGGGCCAGCCGTAGTTGCGTCCGCCCTGGACCAGATTGACCTCGTCGCCGCCGCGCGTGCCGTGCTCGACCGTCCAGGCCGCGCCTGTGCCCGGCTGGATCGCCACGCCCTGGGCGTTCCTGTGGCCCACCGACCAGATTTCCGGCAGAGCCCCTTCAAGGCTCACAAAGGGATTGTCGGCGGGCACCGAGCCATCCGCGTTGATGCGGATGATCTTGCCCATGTGGCTGTCCAGCTGCTGGGCCTGGGGCCGCATCGGGGCGTCGGAGCGGTCGCCCAGCGTGATGAACAGATGCCCGGCCGGATCGAACGCCAGCGACGACCCGAAATGCTTGTCGCCGTCATAGGCCGGACCGGCGCGGAAGATGACCTGGACGCCCTCGACGCGGGTTCCGTCGGCCGACAGGGCACCACGCGCGACCGAGGTCGCATTGCCCCCGTCACGGCGCTCGGCATAGCTCCAGTAGATCATCCGGTCCTGGGCGAAGGTCGGTCCGACAGCGACGTCCAGCAGACCGCCCTGGCCGCGCGCATCCACAGCGGGCAGGCCCACGATCGGCTGGCCGATCTGGCCGTCAGCGGTGACGATCCGGAGATTGCCGCCCAGTTCGGTCACCAGCCACCGACCGTCGGGCAGCATCGCCAGACCCCAGGGCTGCACCAGGCCCGACGCGACCACGGTGTGGGCCAGGGCGCGCTCTGTCGTGACGCCCGGCGCGCGGGTCTGGTTGGCGAAGGCCGGCTGCTGATCCGGCGCATTGGCAGGGCGCGTCTCGACGGGCGCGCCGGCCTGCTGCGGAGCGGCACTGCTGGGTTCACCATTGGCACCGCAGGCCGCGGAAAGCGCGATCAGGAAGGTGGCG
>JADCBH010000200.1 GCA_020253595.1 Brevundimonas sp. | reverse complement strand
TCATGACGGGCTTCTTTCTAGCAGAGACAGGCCCTCGTCGCTACTCGAGAAGACCTCCCAGCTGTCGACGATCGGCTTGTAGACGGTCTCCAGATACTCGAGGCTGAGCAGGAAGCGGCGGCGCAGGGCGTCTTCCGGGATGCCGTGACCGCCTTCCGCGACCCTCCGCGCCACGCGCGCGACGGAGAAGTCCGCCGAAGGAGCCTTCAGATAGATCAGCTCCACCCGGTATCCGGCCGCGCGCCAGTCGCGGATGCGCACGGCGTGGGAGCGGGTGGCCAGGGTGGTTTCCAGAACCACGTCGGCGCGCAGGGCGAACAGCTGATCCAGCCGTTCGAGAACCAGCCGCCCGGCCGCGAGGTCGCGGGCCGGACCCGATCCCGTCAATGAACGCGCCACCTCGTCCGGATTGACGAACTGGAACGCCTCAGCGCGCTCGCGAAGGAAGCGGTTGATGAAGGTGGTCTTGCCGGCGCCGTTGGGGCCGGCGAGGAGGACGAGGGTGGGCATGGGCGCATGCTATCCAATCCTCCCCCGTCGGGGGAGGGGGACCGCGAAGCGGTGGAGGGGGCCAGCAGCGGATGACCCGTCTGGATCAAGCCCCCTCCGTCTCCTCCGCTTCGCTACGGAGCCACCTCCCCCAACGGGGGAGGATTTGGGCGCGACGACGTCGTGCTGCGCGATCACCTGCGCCAGACGGAGATCGAGGCGCTCGGCTGGACCGTGGTCCGGTTCACCAACGACACGGCGCTGGGCGAGCCCTGGCGGATCGACGACGCGATCCGCGACCGGGCGCGGGTGTTGGGGTTACTCTGATCGCTCTCACACGCCTCAACTCCTCTGGCGCTGAAAGAGGGCTTGAGGCTAGCAGCGGAGCGCTGCGCCTAGTCGAAAGGCTAAGGCGCTCGGCCATGTGTGGAACTGACTGAGACGGCGGTTCGGGCAATCTGGCACTCTAGCGCCCTCCCGATACCAAAAGTCATGACACGGCGATCAGGTCTCTAACAAAGTCCGTCAGCTCTGATATTTCCTGCTGATCATATTGCTGAATCCACGCCAGCAGCATCAGAGAGTGTCGTGTTTTGCGAAACTCGAGAGTTGACTCGCTGAAATGATCGAACGCGTCTGATATCAAGCTCGGCGCATCGACATATTTTATCCAGGTATCTCCGGGCCAGAAAAACTTCTTCGGAGGTATATACGATTCTAGATTTTGCAAGATCCAATCGTTAACTTTTTCCCCTTCTACATCGGACTTAGTCTCATTACTAATGACATACGCGATTGCATGTCCATTTATTAAATAGTTTTCGATTGTACGCCGACCCAGGACTAGGGTTCGGCGAGCTCTCCGTTTCAGATCATCTACATCTTGAGGGCTCCGCAGTTCTCGATCGAAACTGAACGCAACGGCTGGCGGAATGATTGCACCAAGTGAAGATATTCTGTCGTAGATCCCTAAGGCTTTCTCAGCGTTTTTGTTGTTCGTCTCGACATCTGCGGTTGAGCGAAGAGGCAAAAAACTGAGACCTAGCGGTACTCCACCGAGCTGAGTTCGACATATCTCTGGAAAACAGAACTGCTCTGTTTCGCCCTCGACCCATATGATTTTGTCTGGCCCAAAGACATCAGACAAGCTCGTTCCGATCTCCCCCAGTATCTGCCGAAGCTCCGCTACACTTTCGATGTTTACGGTCGAAACATCACTCTTTCCATCAGTCCATTTGACTAGATGCAGGCTAGATGGATCAGAGTATAGAACTGCGTCTGTAGAGTGGGTCGATATAATGTACTGGTTGGAAGAATATGTATTAAGAATTCCAATAAGCTTCTTGACCGCGCCCGGATGAAGAAAATTGTTGGGCTCATCGATTGCAATGATCGAATTTGTCATTGTCATAGCAACAAGAAGTATTGCTAGAACTTGCCCAACCCCCGTGCCCCCTTCTAGCAGGCTAAGGGCTAGGTCATCTCTCTCTGTGTCTTTTTGGACGGGCCAAATCCTAATTTCAAACTGATTTCCTACCGTAAAAACCGAAACCCACCTAATGTTGGGAAATATCTCGGTAACATGTCCGCAGAATCGCTCGTACTTTGCCGGATTCGCAGACAAGCCCTGAAGAACAGCAGGTAAATTTCGGGCGGAAGTATCTAGAAGTTTCTGCTCGCTAGCTGGATACTGTCCAATGTTCAAACGCTGGGCATCAAAAACATATGTCGAAGAAGTTGCGGCCGCTGCGATGATACTAGATAAGTTATCGTCGTTATCCCTGCGTACACTAGCGCTATCGATGCGTTGACGGTCGCCACTAACCGAGACTATTAGTGAGTAAAATCCGCCACTTTCTACATCGGTAATGCCGCTGGCGGCGTAGGATGGGTACGAAACGGGCTCAACGCCAGCCCCGGCAACAGCCTTTATCGGAATGCGGATTTGGTCTTTGCCGAACAGATCGTTTAGAAACTCGTCGACCTGATCCACTCTGTTGACAGGGATGGGCACCGCGGCGCTGCCGTTTCTGATGATCGCTTTCCGCAGTTCCTGTCCGGTGATGACATACGTCGCGGAAATCGTTGAATTTGGCGGCAAGGGTGAGCCCACCTCGAACTCGACAGAGCGATGTGGCACCGATCTGGTGCCATTCAGCCTCAGCGTCTCCAGCAGAGCTGATTTTCCAGAGTTGTTTTGGCCGACGAGAACGTTGAAGCCTGGCCCAAATCTCACAATCGGAGATTGGGCGAAGCCTTTATAGTTTTCAATCTGGAGAGACTCGATCTGCATGGTGTAGATTATGCGGATATCCTCTCCTGAGTCACACCTTCACCTCCACCACCCCGCCCCCCGCGCGGAACTTCGCCGACATTTCCGCCATCCCGGCCTCCGCCTCCGCCGCCTCCAGCGAGCCGCCCGCGTCGTTCTGCGCCTGCGCATCCCGGCGGATGTCCTGGCTGATCTTCATCGAGCAGAACTTGGGGCCGCACATGCTGCAGAAGTGGGCGGTCTTGTGGGCCTCCTTGGGCAGGGTCTCGTCGTGGTATTTGCGGGCCGTCTCGGGGTCGAGGCCGAGGTTGAACTGGTCTTCCCAGCGGAACTCGAACCGGGCGCGCGACAGGGCGTCGTCGTGGGCGCGGGCGGCGGGGTGGCCCTTGGCCAGGTCGGCGGCGTGGGCGGCGATCTTGTAGGTGAT
>JADCBH010000020.1 GCA_020253595.1 Brevundimonas sp. | reverse complement strand
GCCGCCGTCATCTCCATGCGGTTGTTCGTCGTCAGCCGCTCGCCGCCGCGCAGTTCCTTGGTCTTGCCACCCGACTGCAGGATGGCGCCCCAGCCGCCGGGGCCCGGGTTACCTTTGCAGGCACCGTCGGTGTGGATGATGACGTGACTCATTTGCGCGGGCTTACAGCTTCCCTTGGCGCGTCGCCATCCGGTGGACTATAGGGTCATCAGGTTTGATGCGGGCCGATCCGGCCTGTTCGAGGAGAGTTCGCCGTGGGCGCAATGAGCATCTGGCACTGGGCCATCGTCATCGTCGTGGTGGCGCTGCTGTTCGGCGGAAAAGGCAAGATTTCGAACCTGATGGGCGACGCCGCCAAGGGCATCCGCGCCTTCCGCGACGGCCTCAAGGACGACGGCAAGGACACCCCCGCAGAGGGCGTCTCCAGCCTGCCTCGCACCGAGGCGGAGAAGGACGAAGTCAAGCGCTGAGCCCCCTGGCGGAAAGAGCCTGACGCATGGGCGGCCTCGGCCCCGGGATCGGGGGCTTCGAATATCTCATCATCGCTGCCGTCGCCCTCATCGTCGTCGGTCCCGAGCGGCTGCCTGTCATGCTGCGGCAGCTGGGCAAATGGGTCGCGTCGATGCGGCGCATGGCCAATGAGTTCCGCTCAAGCTTCGACGACATGGCGCGACAGTCCGAACTCGACGAGCTTCGCAAGGAGGTCGAGGCCCTGCGCACCGGCCAGACCGTCGCCGGTCAAGGGCTGGTCCGGCTCGGAGCCGAAGCCGACGCAGCCTTCAGGGACATCAAGTCCGAGCTCGACAAGCCGGCCATCGCCCCAGCGCCGTCCGTCGCGTTGAACAGTCCCGAGTTCCCAGAGCCTGCCATGACGCCGTTGCCGGTCGCGGACGCCCCGCCGGGTCCGGCCGCATCGCCGACTGAGATCGCCGCTGCCGCCGTCGCCACACCCGCCAGGGCCCCAAAGCCTCGCAAAGCCCGTGCACCCAAGCCAGACACCCCTGCGACCGCGAAGAAGGCTCCGAAGGCTGAAACCGCATCAACGGCCCGTCCCCGGGCACCGCGCAAGCCCAAGGCCACTCCGTGACGCAGGATCGTGACGAAGCCGAGATCGAGGCGTCGCGCGCGCCCCTGATGGATCACCTGATCGAGCTACGGGGGCGGCTGATCTGGTGCGTCGCCGCCTTCGCGGTCGCTTTCGTCGTCTGCTTCTTCTTCGCCGGGCCGATCTACGTCTTCCTGGTGAAGCCGTTCGCGGCGGCGAGCGCCCTCTACGCCGGAAGCGACGGCCACAACGTCTCCCCGATCGCCCTGATCGAGGTCACCGCCGGCCTCGCGCCCATGCCGCCCACGACGGCCGAGGCGGCCCAGCTGATCTATACGGCGCCGCTCGAGATCCTGTTCACAAAGATGAAGCTGGCCGGTCTCGGTGCCATCTTCCTGTCCTTTCCGGTCCTCGCCTTCCAGCTGTGGCGGTTCGTGGCACCGGGGCTCTATCGGAACGAAAAGGGGGCCTTCCTGCCCTTTCTGTTCGCCTCGCCCATGCTGTTCTTCCTGGGCGCGGCGCTGGTCTACTACGTCATGCTGCCCTTCGTGATGTGGTTCTCGCTGAGCCAGCAGATCAGCTCCGACACGGTCGCCGTTGCCCTGCTGCCCAAGGTGTCGGAGTATCTGACTCTCGTCACGGCCCTGATCCTCGCCTTTGGGCTCTGCTTCCAGCTGCCGGTCGTCATGACCCTGCTGGGGCTCGCCGGCATGATCTCGTCCAAGCTGATGAGCGAGGGCCGCCGCTACGCCATCGTCGCCGTGGTGGTGCTGGCCGCCATCGTGACGCCGCCGGACCCCATCAGCCAGCTGATGCTCGCCGTGCCGCTGGTGATCCTCTACGAGATCTCGATCTGGTGCGTCCGCCTGATCGAGCTGCGCCGCAAGCGTGAGGACGAGGCCGAGACGGTCGCCGCCTAATTCCGCCGGAGCAGCAGCACGATCTGCTCGGTCATCAGCGCGTCGCGGTCATAGGCCGTCAGGAGCTCTGCAGGCGGCTCGCGGTCGATCCGGTCGATCTGGCGACGGAGCATGGAGTAACCCGCCGCAGCCAGCCGACGCTCGAAGTCCGGGGCAGTGAACCGGTTCAGACGCAGGAACAGCTTCCAGTGCAGTTCCCGCTGCCGGTCGTTCAGCACCGAGGCCTCCAGGTCCTCGCGGACCTCGCTGAGCTCGCGCGTCAGGTGCTGCCAGTCGGTATAGCCCAGCGCCCAGAGATGCGAGCCTTCCGGGCTGAAGAACAGGGGCGACACCTGCATGAACAGCAGTCCGCCGGGCTTCAGCCGGGTCTTCAGCCGCGCCATCACGGCGTTGAACTGGTTTCTCTGGATATGCTCGAACACCGACCAGCTGACGATCAGGTCGAACTCGTTCTCATCCCCGACCTCTCCCAGCGCTACTTCCCGGAACGACAGGTTTGGCGGAAGAGCGAGACCGATCGGTTCCAGCGTGGTTGGAAGCTGTGTTGGTTGATCGGTCACCTCAAGCCCGATCACCGACGCCGTCGGCGCGCTGAAGGCCAGGCCCGCCGCGAGTTCCCCGAGCCCGCACCCGAAGTCCATGATCTTGCGCCCCGCCAGACCGCCGTGGGGTTCAAGCCAATCGGCGACGATCGAAGGCAGGACGAGCAGCTTCTGCCTCAGGTCTGGCGGCGCGGTCTCGGCGAGCGATCGGAAACGGTCGGCGTCCATGCCCCTTGCTGCCGGAGGTCGGTCCAAAAGGAAAGGGCCGGGCGTCGCCGCCCGGCCCTCCCATTTGATCCGGCCGGCGGATCAGCAGCTGTAGTACATGTCGAACTCGACCGGGTGCGGGTGCAGCGCCAGGCGCATCACCTCTTCCGTCTTCAGCTCGATGTAGCTGTCGATGAAGTCGTCATCCATGACGCCGCCCTTCTTGAGGAAGGCGCGGTCCTTATCCAGGGCCTCCAGCGCCTCCTTCAGGCTGCCGCAGACCTCAGGGATCGAGCCGCGCTCTTCGGGCGGCAGGTCATACAGGTTCTTGTCGGCCGGAGCGCCCGGATCGATCCGGTTCTCGATGCCGTCCAGGCCCGCCATCAGCAGGGCCACGAACGTCAAATAGGGGTTGCCCATCGGATCGGGGAAACGCGCTTCGATGCGCTTGGCCTTGGGCGACGACACCCACGGGATCCGGATCGAGGCCGAGCGGTTGCGCGATGAATAGGCCAGCTTGACCGGGGCCTCATAGCCCGGGACCAGCCGCTTGTAGGAGTTGGTCGTGGAGTTCGCGAAGGCGTTGATCGCCTTGGCGTGCTTGATGATGCCGCCGATGTACCACAGACAGGTGTCCGACAGACCCGCGTACTTGTCGCCCGCGAACAAGGGTTTGCCGTCGCGCCAGATCGACTGGTGCACATGCATGCCCGAACCGTTGTCGGCGAACATCGGCTTGGCCATGAAGGTCGCCGTCTTGCCGTAGGCCGCCGCCACATTGTGGATCACGTACTTGTAGAGCTGCAGACGGTCGGCCATGGTCAGCAGGTCCGAGAACTTCAGCCCCAGCTCGTGCTGGGCCGGTGCCACCTCGTGGTGGTGCTTCTCGGGCTGCAGGCCCAGGTCGCGCATGACGCCCAGCATCTCGCCGCGCAGGTCCTGGCCCGAGTCGACTGGGTTGACCGGGAAATAGCCGCCCTTGGGTCCCGGACGGTGGCCCATGTTGCCCTCGGTGTATTCCGCGCCCGTGTTGGCCGGCAGCTCGGTCGAGTCATAGGAATAGCCGGTGTCGTGCGGGGCGGTGTTCCAGCGTACGTCGTCGAAGATGAAGAACTCCGCTTCCGGCCCGAAATAGACCGCGTCGCCCACGCCCGACGACTGCACATAGGCCAGGGCTTTCTTGGCCATGG
>JADCBH010000002.1 GCA_020253595.1 Brevundimonas sp. | reverse complement strand
GCCTAGGCCGCGCGAGATTTCGACAAAATCGATCAGCATGACCAGCGCTGAGATTACGCCGAGTGCCAAGGCCAGCGACCGCGCCAGTTGCACCAGAACATACCGTTCGATGCGGCCGAGCCGGAGTGCCTTCAGCACATGACTTGGGGCAGCCGAGAGGGATCCGAGGGCCGTCACGCGACGCGCGCCTTCAGCGCCGACACCGACCAGGTGCCGGGCCGCCGGGGCTTCAGCCCCCTGAACAGGAGCCTTAGCGACACTGCCGTTGCGGCGATAGGCAGAAGATATTGAAGGATATTCAGCCAGCTGTTCCGAGCGCTGGCAGCCACCACGGTATAGCCGATGATACGAACAAGCAGAAAGGCGGCCGAGGCTTGGGCAATCCGGCCAGAATATCCTGTGCGGCTAAAGGCTCCACCGAGGAGGGCTGTCAGCGCCATGGCCATCGCGGCAAGGGCATAGAGCGGAGAAGAAAGGCGAGCATGGGCCTCGGCCAGCAACTCGCCGCGCGAGCCGGCCGTCTCTACCAGGCGTCCAATCGGGTTGAACAACTGATCCAAAAAGAGGTCCGTAGGCTTGTAGCGCACGGTCTCGGCTTCACTGACGTATGGTGCCAGTTGGAATACCCATCCGTCGAACGACAACTGCTGCAGCACGCCCGCGGAGCTGTACTGCTGCCAGGATCCTGCACGCATGGTCAGGACCGGCTGACCATCGACCCGCCCGAAGCGAGCCTCGGATGCATCCCAGGTCGTCACCTCATCGCCGTCCTCGATGTAGATGAAAAGGTTCTTGAGCAGACCATTCTGCCCGATCTCCTGGACATAAACCGTAAGTCCATTCGGCCCCTGGACAAATCGACCCTCCTCAACGAGCAGGGCAGCAAGATCGGTTCGAATTTCGAAGGCCTGATCTCGCGCCTCGCGTTGGGCCCAAGGCTGAACGAAGACGTTGGTCACCAGCATGACGACCGCGACAATGGCTGCCAGCCGCGCGCCGGGCTCAACCATGCGCCAGCGGCTCATCCCGGACGCATAGGCCGCCGTCAGCTCCTGCTCTCGCTGAAGTCGCGTCAAGGCAATGAGGGTGCCGACAAACAGGCCGATAGGCAGGATTACGGCAAAGAGCTGGGGCACGGCTAGCAATGTCAGCTTGAGCATGACCCAGACGCTCTGGCCTCGCTCCACTATGACTTCCAGTTGGTCGAGGCTCTGCGACAGAATGCCGATTCCAGCCAGCGAGGCGCATGCCCCGATGACGGGCAAGGCGATCTGTCGGAAAAGATAGCGCTGAATCAGGGTCATGCGGGCGATTTAGATCACCCGTTGCGGGCGCGGACGTTGCGGCGCATCTAATACACGCGCTGGCGAGCCGCCGACAATGGCGGCTATAGCCAAGCTTCACAGTATCAACGACCGGGCTCGAACCCGGCTGGAGTGTGTTTTGCCCCTCACGATCGATTTCGTCGCCGACGCCCGCCGCGCAGGCGCTCTCGCTATTCTCGTCCATGACGGCCGTGCGCTGGCCGGGGCGGGCACCGATCATGATGCCATTGCGTCTGCCGCCCTCACCAAGGCGATGGGGGCCAGCCGCTTTAGCGGTGCCATAAACTCTACGATTCTGGTCGCGGCCCCGGCGGGGCTCGATGCGGATCTGGTGGTGCTGAGCGGCGCGGGCGACGAGGGCAAGTTCGACGATCTGGCCCTGGAGGCGGCGGTGGGTTCGGCCTACCATGCGGTCAAGCTGTCGGGCCTGGAGGCCCTGACAATCGACCTGTCGCATCTTTCGGCCCAGCAGGCCGCGCGCGCCGCTTTCGCCGTGCGTCTGGCCGCCTATCGCTTCGACAAGTACCGGACCAAGGAAAAGCCTGAGAAGGTGCCTTCCATCACGGCGTTGCACATCGTGACCCAGGACACCGGCGCAGCTCGTTCGGCGTTTGGGCCGATGAGCGCTGTCGCCGACGCCATCAATTTCTCACGCGACCTGGTCGCTGAGCCTGCCAACGTCCTCTACCCGGAAGAATTCGCCCGCCGCGTCAAGGCGTTGGAGCCGCTCGGCCTGAAGGTCGAGATCCTTGGTGAAGAGGAGATGCGCAAGCTTGGCATGCATGTTCTCCTTGGTGTCGGGCAGGGTTCCGTTCGCGAGAGCCAACTGGCCGTCATTCAGTGGAACGGCGGTAAACCAGCCGATCAGCCGATCGCCTTTGTCGGCAAGGGTGTGTGTTTTGACACCGGCGGCATCTCGATCAAGCCGGCCCAGGGCATGGAGGACATGATCTGGGACATGGGCGGCGCAGCCGCCGTCGCTGGTGTGATGCATGCGCTGGCGGGCCGCAAGGCAAAGGTCAACGCTGTGGGCGTGCTGGGCCTTGTTGAGAACATGCCCGACGGAAACGCACAGCGTCCTGGCGATATCGTCAAGTCGATGTCGGGCCAGACGGTTGAGGTCATCAATACCGACGCCGAAGGTCGCCTCGTCCTCGCCGACGCCCTTTGGTACACGCAAGATCGCTTCAAGCCCAAGTTCATGGTCGATCTGGCGACGCTCACCGGTGCCATGATCATCTCGCTGGGCCTGGACTACGCCGGCGTCTTCTCGAACGACGACGATCTGGCCAACGCCATCCTGGCCGCCAGCCCCAAAGTCGGGGAGAACGTCTGGCGCATGCCGATGCCGCCGCAGTACGACAAGATCATGGATAGCGTGAACGCTGATGTGAAGAACTCGGCCGGGCGCGACGGCGGGTCCATAACGGCCGCCCTGTTCCTGCAGCGTTTCGTCAATGGCCTGCCCTGGGCCCATCTCGACATCGCACCGGTGGCCTGGGTCAACAAGTCAACGCGACCGACGGTGCCGGACGGCCCGGTGGGCTGGGGTGTGCGTCTGCTGGACCGCATGGTTGCCGATACCTACGAGAGCTGATCCAAGTGGCGGAGGCGTCCGGCGAGGTCTGGTTCTATCACCTGGAGCGGTCGACTCTGGACCAGGTGCTGCCGGAACTCCTGGACCGGACGCTTCAGCGCGGCTGGCGTGCAAGGGTGCGGATCGCGGATGCCGACCAGCGGCGGGAGATCGACGAGCGCCTCTGGATCTGGCGGGAAGACAGCTTCCTGGCTCACGGCCTGTCTGACGAGGCCCACGCGAAACGCCAACCGATCCTGCTGACCGGTGATCATGCGAACCTGAACGGTTCACAGGCGCTGTTCATCGTGGATCAGTCAGACATGAGCCTGTCAGAGGAGTTCGAGCGATGCTTCATCATCTTCGATGGCCGGGACGAAGCGGCCTTAAGCACGGCACGCGGGCGCTGGAAGAAGCTGAAGGAGCAGGGGACGAATCTCGCCTACTGGAAACAGTCGGACGAGGGGCGCTGGGAAAAGGCAGCCTGATCGCCGCGCTTGTGCTGGCTGCCTGCTCATCGACACCACCCGCGCCGACGGTTCCGGTGGCGGTGGAGCCGGCAGGAGAAAACCAGCCAGTCGGCAGCCGCATGCCCGATGGCGACGAAGATCTCTGCAAGGCGCAAGACCTTCAGTATCTGGTCGGGCGGCACAGAAACGAGATCCCGGTGCCGGTCGAGATTGTAAACCGTCGGGTCACCTGCACCACCTGCCCGGTGACGATGGACTTTTCGCCCTACCGGCTGAACATTTTCTACAACGCCGATACGCAGCTCGTGGAGCAGGTCCGATGCGGATGATCTTGGCGCTCGCCGCAAGCGGCGCTCTGGCCGCCTGTGCGCCCCCGCCCGAGCCAAGCTCTCCAGGAACTCGGCCCGGCCGGTGCGACCCTGCAGCCGCCCAGACGCTGATCGGGAGCCATGTCGGGGCGGTGACATTCCCGGCCGGGGCCAACGTACGGATCGTGTGCACGACCTGCCCAACGACTCGGGACTATCGGCCGGACCGGCTGAACGTTCGCTTTGAAGAGGTCTCGGGGATCATCCGCAGTGTTGACTGCGGCTGATCCCGGCCGAAACTGCTCTACCAGCGCCAGGCGTTATAGATGGCGTCGATGATGTAGCCATCGAAGTTGTCGATCAGATAGACGGTATTGTCGACGGCGACCCACCGGGTTCCTCGCGGCGGATAGCCCAGGCCATAGGTCCGGTAGTCATCCAGCCGGTAGCGCCAGAAGACCGACGGCAGGAAATCGCCAACACCCCAACGCTGGCCGAAGTAGTTCCTCGGAACCGAGTAGTAGCCGTGGTTCGGCGCGAAATAGTAGCCGTAACGGTAGCCGGTGTAGCCCCGGAAGCGGCGATCGTTGCGCCACCAGTCGTTCGATCGG
>JADCBH010000199.1 GCA_020253595.1 Brevundimonas sp. | reverse complement strand
GCTTCGAGATGGCCCGGTTCGGCCGCACGATCTTCGGTAGCCTGGTGACGCCAGTCATCACCACGGCGCTCTATTTCGTCGTCTTCGGCTCGGCCATCGGCGGGCGGATGGAGAGCGTCGGCGGTATGCCCTACGGGGCCTTCATCGTGCCCGGCCTGGTCATGTTGTCGGTCTTCACCCAATCGATCTCCAACGGCAGCTTCGGCATCTACTTCCCCAAGTTCACGGGCACCATCTACGAGATCCTGTCGGCCCCTCTTTCGCCGATCGAGACCGTGACCGCCTACGTCGGGGCCGCCGCCAGCAAGTCGATGCTGGTCGGCCTGGTCACGCTGGCGACGGCGGCCCTGTTCGTTCCCCTCGAGGTTCAGCACCCGCTGGCCATGCTCGGGTTCCTGTTGCTGATCTCGGTGACCTTCAGCCTGTTCGGCTTCATCATCGGCCTGGTGTCCCAGAGCTTCGAGCAGCTGCAGTTCATCCCTATGCTGGTGGTCACGCCGCTCACCTTCCTGGGCGGTGCATTCTACTCGATCGACATGCTGCCGCCCGCCTGGCGGATGGTCACCTTGTTCAATCCGGTGGTCTACCTGATCGACGGGTTCCGCTGGGCCTTCTACGGTCTGAGCGACGTCGGCGTGGGCGTGAGCGCCGCAGCCATGATCGGCTTCTTCGTGATCTGCCTGTCCATCGTAGGCTGGATGTTCAAGACCGGCTACCGCCTCAAGAACTGAACACGGAGCGACCCCCAATGCCGAAGGCGATCTGGAACGGCGCCGTCATCGCCGACAGCGACGATACGGTGATGGTCGAAGGCAACCACTACTTCCCCCGAGGCGCCGTCGATCCCGCCGTGCTGCGACCGTCGTCAACGACCACCGTATGCTCGTGGAAGGGCACGGCCTCCTACCACTCGCTCGTGGTCGACGGGAAAGAAAACAAGGACGCCGCCTGGTTCTATCCCGAGCCGAAGTCCGCCGCGGCCGAGATCGCCGACCGCATCGCCTTCTGGAAGGGCGTCGAGGTTCGCTGAACCGCTCGACGGTCCTCCCTTCGCCATTGGACGGTCACCTCCGCCCGGTTTAAGACGCCGCCATGTCCGATACGCCGCCGTCCGATCCCAAGACGCCCTCTGCAGGCCAGCCTCAAGGCGAGGCACCTGAGCCGTTCGTGCGCGGTCGCATCGTCTGGGGGCGTCCGCCCGAGACCGTCTTCCGGACCGGCCCCCTGCCGCGTCCACCGCAAAGCTGGAGCCAGCCGACGCCCCGCCCTCGGCCGGCTCCGGCACGTCCGGCAGGTGACATCTTCTCCGGCTCCATGATCCCGCGCGCGGCGCCGTCGACGGTCGTCGACCTGCCGCCCGTCACTGACGCGGATCCCGTCGTCGAGCCCGCCGCGCCGGAGGCGACCGTTGAGCCCGTTGCGGCCAAGCCCCGCCGCGCGCGCAAGTCCGCTCCGGTGGAAGCCCCGAAGACTGATCCTGTCCCGGACGTTGACCCCGTCAGCGAGCCTTCTGCTGTGACGGAAGCGCCGCCGTCCGTTACGCCAGAGCCTGTCGAGGCGGAACAACACGCAGCCCCATTTGAACCCGTCGCCGAAGCTGTCTTTGAGCCCATCGCCGAACCGGTCAGCGAGTTTATCGTCGAGGCCGAGCCGGTGCGTCCGAAGGCGCGGCCGGCTCCGGCCGTGGAGATCATCGTAGAGCCTGAAGCCGCCGAGCAGATCGATACGGTTCCGCCGCCGCTCTCGACCGATCAGAAGGCCGCCGCGGATCCGCGCGCCATCCCGTCGGTGGTCGTGACGCCAACCCTCTACGCCACGGTCGGTGCCGTGATCGAGAAAGTGAAGACGAACGACACCTGGCGCCTCGCGGCCGTTATCGGTGCCCTGGTCGTCACGGCCGGCTTCATTTGGCTGGCGACACTGCCCAGCGGAGACGCGCCCCCGCTCGACATGGACGCACCTCCGCCTGCCGCACCCGGTCTCGAAACACCTGTGGTGGATGAGGCCGCGCCTGTCGGCGCCGCAGGGGCGATGCCCGAGGCAGAGGTGGCTACCCCCTCAACCCAATCCGTGACGGCCGTGAGCCCGACCCAGGCTGCGGTGACACCGCGCCCTGCCTCCCAGGTGGGCGCGACAACGGCTGCGCCCCGCGTCGTTCCGACGCCACCGGCAGAGACCGCTACACCGCCCGCGATCGAGACCACACCGCTGGTGGTCGAACGGCCGACCGCAGCGGCACCGGCTCCTACGGACCCGGACGCTCCGATGCAGACCCGGCCTCAGCCTCTCAACTGACGGGTTCGACGTCAAAGGCCAGCAGAAGCGTTTTCTGGAGGCTGTTGGCGTTGTCGTCACTGAGCAAATACAGACGCACGCCGCCAGTGGACCGAACGGCGGCGATACCTTCGAAGTTGTCGACCGACGCCGGAGGGCGAAGCTCGATCAAGGGCGAAGACAGACGTCCATCCGCCGACAGTGCGCGGACCCGTGTGCGCATGTCGAACGGGGGCTGGTAGAAACGCTCGACCACATACCACCCCTCCCCTGCCGGATTGCGATCCACAGCTGTGAAGCGATAGCCCTCGGACGGCGTCAGGTCCCCGAAAGCGGCACAGCGCTGGGGCTGGCACAACCAGCCGCCGCCACCCTCGGCCAGGACCAGCCAACCGCCGGGAGCCTGCGCCAACCCCTCGAAGCCCTCGTTCAACGGCCGATCGACCTGAGGGGAAGCGATCGCCTGCGGTCGCTCCAGTGCGTCCCGACCGTAGGACCAGATACGGTGTTCGCCCTCGAACGAAACGATCACCTGTCCGTCCGGCAAGATGGCGAGACCCTCTGCGTCGGCCCGGTCCTTGGGCGCGAGCACGGCACCATTTGGATCGGACAGGGCGCGTCGGGTCGCCTGGTCCGCCGAGGCCAGGCGTCCGTTACTGTCGAACCGCAGGGCGAACCGCACCAGATCGCCGAAATCGCTCACGATCCAGGCGCGATCGCCATCCACCTTCAGGTCCGACAGCCCATGCAGGTAGGTTCCGCGCAATGTCAGACCGCCCGCGTAGCGAACGCCGGGCGCCAGCATGGCACCGCCCACTCCAAGCGGGGTCCGGCGTGCCTCGAGGCGGATCGGGATATCGGGCCCTGCCATCTGCGGCGTCGAGGTGACGACACCGGCGCACGCCGCTGCTGCCAGAAGCGCGAGCGACAGCAACGCTCGCAGGGCCATGCGTGTCACGCCGCGCGCTTGACGGGCCGTCGGCCCGCAATCCGTCCGCCCGCCTCCTTGGGCGCGGCCTCGAAGAGTTCGGCCAGTTTCTCGATCATGACGCCCGCCAGCTGTTCCACGTCGACGATGGTGACAGCCCGGCGATACCAGCGTGTGACATCGTGGCCGATGCCGATGGCGATCAGTTCGACCGGCGACTGGGTTTCGATGCGCTCGATCACCTGACGCAGGTGCTTGTCCAGATAGAGCGCCGCATTGGCGGACTGGGTGGAATCGTCGACCGGCGAGCCGTCGGAGATGACCATCAGAATGCGCCGCTGCTCGGGCCGTGCGATCAACCGCTCGTGCGCCCAGGTCAGGGCCTCGCCGTCGATGTTTTCCTTGAGCAGACCCTCGCGCATCATCAGGCCGAGGTTCTTCTTGGCCCGTCTCCAGGGCGCGTCTGCAGCCTTGTAGATGATGTGGCGCAGGTCGTTCAGGCGGCCGGGCATCGGAGGCTTGCCCGCCGTGATCCAGGCCTCGCGGCTCTGCCCGCCCTTCCAGGCGCGGGTGGTGAAGCCCAGGATCTCGACCTTCACCCCGCATCGCTCCAGCGTCCGCGCCAGGATGTCGGCGCACACCGCCGCGACCATGATCGGCCGCCCGCGCATGGAGCCGGAGTTGTCGAGCAACAGCGTCACGACCGTGTCCCGGAACGGGCTCTCTGACTCAGCCTTGAAGCTGAGCGGGCTGGTCGGGTCGGTGATGATCCGGGTCAGCCGGGCGGTATCCAGAACGCCCTCCTCGAGGTCGAACGCCCAGCTCCGGTTCTGCTGCGCCATCAGACGCCGTTGCAGCTTGTTGGCCAGTCTCGCAACGACAGAAGACAGGATCGTTAGCTGCTGGTCCAGCAGACTGCGCAGCCGCTCCAGCTCCATCGGATCACAAAGATCCGATGCGTCGATCACCTCGTCAAAAGCGGTAGTGAAGACGCGATAGGCGTCGATCGCGCGGCCGTCGTCGGTATTCTCCTGACGGTTCGGCAGCGCGCCCTCGGACACGTCAGGGCCGTCGTCAGCCTGGTCGCCGTCCCGCTCGGCCGGCTGGCCGGACTGCTGCGCCTCGCGGTCCTGTTCGGAGGTCTGGTCTTCTGACCGACCATCCATCGACTGGCCGCCCTCGCCGCCACCGTCATCCTCCTCGTCCTGCTGATCGTCCTCGGACGGGTCGGGAGCCTGGGGTTCGGGTTCGTCCTCGCCGGCGTCCTCGGACGTGTCATCGCCGCGTCCGTCGCCGGGATCGAGATCCAGCGCGCGCAGCACATCCTTCATGGCCGCACCGAAGGCGGCCTGATCGGCAGCCATCTCTGCCAGCGCATCCAGCTCGGCGCCCGCCTTGCCCTCCAGCGCCTCGCGGACAAGGTCAAGCATGGCTCCCGCTCCGTCCGGACTGCGCCGGCCCGTCACCCGCTCGCGCAGCAGAAGCGCTACGGCCTCGGGGATGGGCACGCGCTCGGGCTCGGTGAGGCGAAGCGCACCCATCTTCTCCAGTCGGGTCAGCAGCGCCGCGTCCATGTTCGCCCGCACTCCGGCCAGGGACTGGGAGCCGTGGGCCTCCACGCGGGCCTGCTCGACCGCCTCGAACACCTCTGCGGCACGGCTGTCGATCGGCCGCGCCCGGGCGTGGATGGTCGCGTCATGGTTCGCCAGCCGCAGGGCCAGCCGGTCAGCCTGGCCCCTCAGCGTCGCGCTTTCGCCCTCCGAGGCCGTCCTCGGCGGATGGGGCAGGGTCAGCACGCCGTCCGACAGGCGGGGACCTTCGGACCCGAACACCACCTCCAGCTCCGGCTGCTCGGCCAGAGCGCGCGCGGCATGGGCGAGCGCGCGCTTGAAGACGTCCTGCGGGCTGTCGGCGGGAGGCATGGCGAACCCCTAATCCCTCACCGCGCCGGGGACCAGAGCAGCGAGGCCGCAGCGAGATGGCCAACGCCGCGCTGACCACGTTTCTTCATCTCCTGTCAGGACACAGCGCGCACCCTTCTGCGTCACGTCCCGGAGTTGCGTCATGAGGGAACTGCCTGTCCGCCTGCCACCGAGTTTTCGGGCACAGCCGCGACGCCAGCTCTGGCGCGACGCCTTCTTCTTCTGCGCTTCGTTCACCGCGACCTTCTATGGCTCGTTGCTGATCCTTGAACACGCGGCGGCGGTGATCGCCTGATACGTCAGCTGGCGTGGGCGTCGTAAAGCGCCAGCACCGCCTCAAAGACCCGGTCTACAGTCAGGTCCTCGATCGGCGCGAACTCGCCGCGCACGGGGTTTGACGCCGCGATCGCCGTTCGCGGCCCGCGTGGCCCGTAGAGCCACCATTCCGTCGGTCCGAACAGACCCAGCGTCGGCTTTCCGAGCGCCGCCGAAACATGCATCAGGCCGGAATCATTGCCGACGAACAGGGTCGCCCGGTCGATCGCGGCAGCCGAGGCCAGGATGTCGCCCTTGCCCACGAAGTCGATACCCCGGTTCCCTGCGACCTCCAGGGCGGGCGCGGCAGGCGGGTGGTCGCCCGGTCCGCCGACGGCCATGAACCGCCAGCCGGCGAAGCGGGGTTCCTCCATCAGCCGCGCGACCAGTTCGCCCCAGCGGTCCGCGGGCCAGCTCTTGCCGGGCTGATGGGCGATGGGGGCGAGCGCGAGGATGGGTCCCGGCCCCGGACGACCGGCCAGTTTCGGGTCGATGACAGCGGCAGCATCCGCACGGGCCTGATCGTCGAGGAAGATCTCGGGCTCCAGCGATTGGGCGGCCCCCATCAGTCGTCTGACCATCTCGACCTTGGGCAGTCCGGTCTCCCACTTGCGGCTGTAGACAATCCGCCGGTCCGCCCGCAGCAGCCACGCCAGCGCCGAGCCCCGGATGTCGATGACCAGGGCCCAATGCGTGCCTCCCACCTGTTTCCAGAGGTCGAGCCAGTGGCCGGCCGCCTTTTTCTTGTCGAGCACGATGACCCGCTCCACCGCCGGGGCGGAGCGAAAGAAGGGCGCGGGCGGCCGGCCGCAGGCCACGGTGATCTCGGCGCCCGGAACCTGACGCGCGATCTCGCGGATCACGCCAGACGAGATCACGCAGTCGCCGATACGATTGGAGGTGACGAACAGGACCTTCTTGGACACGCGGTCTTCTTTTCTGTCTTTGGGCGGCGGGCCGCGGCGTTCTACAGGATCATCTCATGCTGGACGATATCCAAACCCTTACCCGCCCCGACGGTGAGGCACTGGCCTACAAGCAGGTCGAGGGCACGGGACCGACCGTCCTCTGGATCGGCGGCTTTCGGTCCGACATGGAAGGGACCAAGGCACTCGCTCTGGACGCCGCCGCGCGCGAACGGGGTTGGGCCTATGTCCGTTACGACCACTTCGCCCACGGACAGTCTTCCGGCGACTGGCGTCAGGCCACCATCGGCCGCTGGCGCGATGACGCGATCGGGCTGATCGACAGCATTTCCGGCCCGGTGATCCCGGTTGGCTCATCAATGGGTGGATGGGTAGCGCTGCTTGCGGCTTTGGCCCGACCCGACCGGCTGGCCGGGCTGGTGTTGATCAATCCGGCCCAGGATTTCACGGAGAGGCTTATGTGGCCGTCGCTGGACGACCACGTCCGCCAGGCCATCCTGCGCGACGGAGAGGCCGTCATCACCGAGGAGGGACTGGGTGACTACGTCCTGACGCGGCGGATGTTCGAGGAAGCTCGGGACTGGCTGCTGCTGGAGGGTCCGATCCCGATCACGGCCCCCGTCCATGTGCTTCAGGGCCGCGCCGATACCACCGTGCCATGGACCCATTCCATCAGGCTTGCCGAGCGGCTGACGGGTGGGGATGTGCGACTGGACCTGATCGAGGGCGGCGACCATCGCCTGTCCACACCACGCGATCTGGCGCGGCTCATCGATGCGGTCGAAGAGAGCCGCTCGCTGACCTAGGGAGCAGGCTGTACCGAGTGTGGTGCAGAGAAGGACCGACTAGGAGCGCGAGGCAGCCGCACCGGCCGGGCGAAGGCCCGGGGCCGAAGCCTGCATCACGACCGGGCGACGCTGGCCGCCGGCGGCGATGATGCGATCAATCCGGGCCTTTTCAGCGCGGAAGCCAGCCAGGTCAGCGCCTGTCAACTCTGTGCCTACATCCACGCGGATGCTGGAGGGATTGATGCGCTGGCCATTGCGCCAGATCTCATAGTGCAGGTGCGGACCAGTCGAGGCTCCCGTCGAACCGACGTAAGCCACAACCTGTCCCTGGGTGACGCGCTGTCCCGGACGGATACCCGACCCGTAGCGGGACAGGTGACCGTACCCGCTTTCTAGCCCATTGGCGTGGCGGATGCGCAGCCAGTTGCCATAGCCGCCCCATCGACGCGCCTCGACCACCACCCCATCGGCGGGGGCCACGATCGGCGTGCCCGTCGGCGCGGCGAAGTCGATCCCCTGGTGCATGCGGCGGAAGCCCGAAATCGGGTGCGTCCGGACGCCGAACGAAGACGACACGCGGAAGCCCCGCACCAGCGGCGTGCGCATCATCGAGGAACGGATATTCTTGCCCGAAGCGTCGAAATACTGCGGTTCGCGCGCGCCGGCGGGCTGATAGCGATAGAAGGCCACGCCCTTGAGCTCTGCGTAGAGCAGGTCACCCGTGTCGACGGTGCGGCCGTTCTCGGTCACCTGGCGGTCGAAGACGAGAGTGAACTCGTCCGAAGCCCGAATGTCCCGTTCCAGGTCGAAGCGGTGGCCGAAAATGCGGGTGGCGGCGCGACGGATGGCCGCGTCAGCGCCCATGCGCTGGGCTGTGGCCGAAAGCGAGCCTCGCACCTCGGACTTCAGGACGACGGTCTCTTCGGTCACCCGCTCTTCAAGCTCGCGCAGGCGAAGCGCGCCATCGAAGCTGCGGGAGACAGTCAGCTGGCTGGCCGGACCGGTCCGCATGGTCAGCCCGATCAGACGGGCATCGCCCCGACCGCCGCGCGGGCGGGCAATGGCCGTCTCGAAGCGCAGGCCAGCCTGCATCTGGGAGACGTCATAGGCATTCGAGACCGTGGCGGCGACCGCCTGGGCCTCGGCATCGCTGATGCCGGTGCGCTGGACGGCCTCTTCAAAGGTCTCGCCGCGACGAATTTGAACGGGGATGGCTTCCGGGGCCGTCAGGCCGGCAGGCGCGCCGGCAGAGGCGAAGGCCTGGGCTTCGAGGACAGCGATCTGCTGAGCCGTCAGCTCTGGAACCGGCTCGGCCTGAGCGGGTTGATACACACGACCCGCGAGCGTGGCCACGGTCAGAGCAGCGGCGGCGGTCAGGAGATGCGGCGCAAAACGCATCGGCTGACGGCGCGGATCGAACTGAGCCATCGGTCCCCGGCGAACAACGACGCCGACACGGCGCCAAACCTACTCAAAGCAAGGATCGCGCCCAAGTCCCCCAGAGCGCGAGGCAAGCCCTATAACCCGCCGACGCCATCATGGGAAGCAGGTTCGTTACAAACGATTAACCGATGCAGGACGCTTCGGTAGAGACAGGACGTTTTGGGTATTCCGACAGCATTCGTGACAGTCTATCGGCAAGCTATGTGCGCCGATGCTGCTCCTGTTGAATCACGCCGAACCGGGCTGGGGCGTCGCTCCACTCAAAGTGGCCTCGATGTCACTCAATGTGGCCCAAGCGCCACGTCTGTTTCAGAGCCTTACATCTTAACGTTTCTGAACGGGGTGATGGGTCGATGTCCGATTATGGGTCGGCCGTGACAGACACTCCTGTCCTGGCGCCTCGACGGTCCCGCCCAAACTGGCCGCGGAAGGTCCTGATCGGCCTTCTGGTTCTGACGCTGGCCAGCGCTCTCCTTACCGGCCTGGTATGGACGAACCGCCGCACGGCGGCACGGGAGATGCTGGTCGGCTGGCTGGACCGGCGCGGCATCCAGGCCGAGGTGGACATCCAGCGACTGGAGCTCGACGGCTTCGTCGGGCGGGTACGCATCGGAGATCCGGCTGACCCCGACGTGACCATCCAGCAGGTCGAGGTCGACTACGCGATCGGCATGCCGTGGGCGACCGGCGGGATGGGCGTGACCCCGTCGCGTATCCGCCTTGTCCGGCCGGTCATGCGGGCCAGCTGGCGCGAGGCCGAACTCTCGTTTGGCTCGCTCGATCCCCGGATCGAGGAGTTCACCGGCCGCCCCCCTCGTCCCGGAGCCAGAGGCCCCGTTGTGATCGTAGAGACTGGGCGGTTGCGTCTCGACACCGAATACGGCCCGGTCTCCCTGCTCGCCGACGCCCGGCTCGACGATGGCAAGCTGATGAGTCTGACCGCCCGCATGCCCGCAGCCAGCCTCCGCAGCGGCGATACGGACATCCGGGGGCTGGGCGGAACGCTGGACCTGACCACGACGCGTGACCGCGTCGCCATCAGATTGAACCTCCAGGCAGTCCGGGCGGTCGCGCCGGGAGCGGAGGGCAAGACCCTCGAATTGGCCATGACCGGCTCGCTTCCCTATCCGGACATGAAGGCCCGGCGCGGCGACGGCCGGGCTGAGATCGACCTGCGCCTGATCGGCGACCGCCTGGCCCTGGGCCAGACCGTCGCTGAGGACGCCACCCTGACCCTGGCGGCAAGGGGACAGACCAGGGGCTGGATCGAAACCCTGTCCTTCGACGGCGAGACAACGGCCCGCATGATTGCCGGCCGGGTCACGACCCCCGCCGCAATCCTGAGTGGGGCCGACGTGAGGCTTGCGCAGGCCCGCGTGGCGCTAACGCGCGCGGGTGGCGGGCGGGTCGACGTTTCCGGTCCGCTGCAGGCGCGGATCGCCAGCGTGGCGTCGAGCGACCTCGCACTTTCCGATGTGACCTCTCAACTGAGCATGGCCTACGGTTCGGCCGAGACGACACCCCTGACGCTCAGTGGCTCGGTCGCGGCGGCGCGCGGAGCATGGCCGCGGTTTGGCCCGGTCAGACCAGACGACCCGCCTGAACTGGCAGACCTCAAGCGCGCGCTGGGTGCCTTCTCCCTCTCGGCCCCTACGGTACGCCTGACCTCGGATCGTGAAGGTCTCCGCGTCGATATGGTTCAGCCGGCCCAAGTCACGCCCGCCAATGGAGGCGTGCTGACGCTGACCCCCGTCGCACGGCCGGTATTTGCCGCGCGTCCGGGAGAACAGGGCGGCGGGGCTCTGACCTTGACTGCCAGCCGAGGTCGCGGCCTGCCCGAGGCCGCCTTCGCTGTGCCCGACTGGCGGCTCACGCCCGGCGGCTTTCAGGCTCGAATTGACGGTCGGGCAAACCTCGACTTCACGCCCGCGCGCGGCGTAGTCGTCAGCACAGCGGGGCTCCTGTCCAGCAGCAACGGCCGCGTCACCTACGTTCCATCAGACTGCCTCGGCCTCACGGTCGAGCGCCTCGACCTCGATGCGAACGACGTGACGGGCATCTCTGGCCGTCTCTGCCCCACGGACGCGCCCCTGCTCGTCGCGCAGGACGGCGGCTGGCGCGTGACCGGGACCTTTCAAGACATCACCGCCCAGGCCCCCTTCCTGGCATTGGGCGTCTCTGACGCCTCGGGAACGCTGACAGCGACAGGCTCTTCGGCGGGCCTCGGCCTGGACGCCCGGATCGACGCGGCGACCGTGAACGACGCCACCGTCCCTCGCCGCTTCAACGTCCTGGCGGCCCAGGGTCGCGCAGGTCTGGCGAACAACCAGTGGACCGGTGCCTTCGACCTGGCGCGATCCGGCAATACGCTAGGCAGAGTCGCGCTCTCGCACGACGGGCGCACGGGCCGGGGCGGCGTGACCATTGAGGCCCAGTCCCTCACTTTCGCCGAAGGCAGTCTCCAGCCTGCGGACCTGAGCCCGCTCGTGGCCGACTTCGTGCGATCGCCTGCGGTGGG
>JADCBH010000198.1 GCA_020253595.1 Brevundimonas sp. | reverse complement strand
CGCGATCCCCGCCCAGTTCGGCCACCACACCAGAGACGGCGCAGCCGGATCGAACACGGCGGCCGCGTCGAACAGGTCGCCGACCCTCTGCGGGGCCCCGTCGACGATCATGACGGCCTCGGGCGTGGCCCACGTCAGGAAGGATCGATCGACCCCTATCGTCAGGGCGTCCGCCGCGAAGGCCCGCTCCGCCGCGATCACGGGGGCGGGATCGGCCGATTGGGCGCGCACCGGCGTGGCGGGCAGGCAGACGGCGGCGAACAGGACGATCAGGCGAAACATGGGGTCGTCTCCAGCCCCCTCAGTGATGCCCGGATCGGCTGCGAAATCCCGTGAAATCGACGCAATAAATGCGCCTCGACCCTGATCATTCCTGACGGCCTAGAGCTTCTCCACCGTCAGATTGCCGTTGGTATAGACATCGATGTCCGCCGCGATCGCCATGGCGCGGCGCGCGATGGCCTCGGCGTCCAGGTCGGTGTGGTCCAGCAGGGCCCGCGCTGCCGCCAGGGCGTAGTTGCCACCCGATCCCACGGCAGCAACGCCGTATTCCGGCTCCAGCACGTCGCCGACGCCCGTCACGGTGAAGATGGCGTTCCGGTCGGCCACCAGCAGCATGGCCTCCAGCCGCCGCAGGTAACGATCCGTGCGCCAGTCCTTGGCCAGATCCACGCAGGCCCGGGCCAGCTGGTCCGGATACTGCTCCAGCTTGGCCTCCAGCCGCTCGATCAGGGTGAAGGCGTCCGCCGTCGCCCCGGCGAAGCCGGCCAGAACCTTGCCTCCGGCCAAGGTGCGGACCTTGCGCGCCGCGCCCTTGACGATCGTCTGACCCATGGAGACCTGGCCGTCGCCCGCGATCACGGTTCGTCCGTCCTTTCGGACCGCCAGAATGGTCGTGCCATGCCAGCCGGGGCCGGTCGTCGTCTGTTCGCTCATGCGGCCGACATGGCGACCGAAATGGGGCGCGGCAAGCCCCGGTCCGGCAAATCCATCGGAAATACAAGGCCTCGGGATGGACACAATGTTACCATTGTAACCCGTTACATTGACAACATTACATAGTTACATCGGCCCCAAAGGGACTCGTCGTGCTCTACAGACTGATCTACGCCAGCGAGACCGTCGGCTCGGTCGGGGCCTCGACCCTGTCTGTGGCCCAGATCCTGGGCGCCGCCACGGTCAACAACCGCCGGGACAACATCACGTCTGCGGTGATGTTCCACGACGGCTGGTGCCTGCAGGGCATCGAGGGACATCGGCCCGACGTCGACCGCCTGATGCGCCGCATCCGGGAGGATCGTCGCCACGGGAGCATCCGCATCCTGTCGGACAGGCCGGTCGCCGAACGCAGCTTCCCCGAGCCGATGGCCCTGTGCGAGGACCCCGCCGCCATGCTGCGCGCCTTCGGCGTGGCGAACCTGGCCGATGTCACTGCCTATGACGCCGACCGCATCGTCGAACTGAAACAGGCGGCGTGACGCGGGCCCAGGACACCCTTAACTGAGGGGCATGGGTTTCTCTCCCGCAGACGTCGAACGCTACGCCCGCCATCTGGTCCTGTCCGAGATCGGCGGCCCGGGCCAGCAGAGGCTGGCCGCCTCAACAGTCGCCGTCATCGGCGCGGGCGGGGTCGGCTCTCCCGCCGCGCTCTATCTGGCGGCGGCCGGCGTCGGGACCCTGCGGATCATCGACCCCGACACCGTCTCCCTTTCCAACCTCCAGCGCCAGATCCTGTTCGACACCGCCCACGTCGGCCGTTCCAAGGTCGAGATCGCGCAGCAACGCCTGACCGCCCTCAACCCCGGCGTCCGCATCGAGGCCGTGCCCGAGGCCCTGACGCCCGACACCGCCGCCGGCCTGATCGCCGGGGCCGACGGGGTGCTGGACGGGACCGACGACTTCGCCGTGCGCCATGCGGTCAACGCCGCCTGCGTGGCCGCCCGCATCCCGCTTGTCTCGGGCGCGCTGGGCCGCTGGAGCGGTCAGGTCGGAGTCTTCACCGGCCGCCCCTGTTACCGCTGCCTCGTTCCCGACCTGCCGCCTGACGCCGAGACCTGCGCCCGCGTCGGCGTGGTCGGCGCCCTGGCCGGCGTGATCGGATCCATGGCGGCGCTGGAGACGATCAAGCTCATCACCGGCGCGGGCCAGCCCCTGACCGGACGCCTGCTGCTCTACGACGGCCTGTCAGCGACGACACGCACGGTCGAGGTCACAGCGGACCCGGAGTGCAAGGTGTGCGCGGCGGCCCCGCCTGTCTCGTCAACCGCGCGGTCGGTCTGACCTCAGGACCGCGCGGGAATCGCCCCCAGCCTGCGCACCACCTCGGCCCGGTCGGCGACCGACAGGTCCATGCGGGAGGCCTGCTCATACTTCTCACGGGCCTGTTCCAGACGGCCCTGCGCCTCCAGCGCCCGGCCCCAGGCCAGGTGCAGCGCGCCCCAACGGGGGGCCCGCTCGGCAGCGGCGCGGTATTTGCGGATCGCCCCCGCCTCATCGCCCTGCGCCATCAGGGCGTCGCCCCAGTACTTCTGCGGATCGGCCCAGCGGGGGCCCCGCTCAATGGCTTGTTCGTAGAAATCGATGGCCCCGGCGGTGTCGCCGCGCGCCATCAGCATCTGGCCGCGCTCGGCAAAGGCGAACGGCAGCGACGGCCCCTGACGCCGCGCCTCGGCCGACCATCGGTCGGCACCCGCCCGATCCCCCGCCAGCTCCGCGATCCGCGCCCGCTCGCGCACACAGAGGTAACAGTCCAGCGGCGTCGCCGCGATCAGGGCCTGCGCCCCGGCCAGATCCCCGGTCCGCGCCCGGGCATAGGCGAGGCGGGGCCAGATGGAGGTCATGCGGTCTGTCCTGTCGCGCAGGTCCAGGGTCGGGGCCACCTCGGCCTCGAAGGCCTCCAGCGCCGCCAGGGCCTGCGGCCACTGGTCCAGGCTCGCCGCCGCCGCGGCCCGGAGAGCGAGCAGGGGGTCGCCCATGCCCGGACGGCCCGGGGTCCTGAGGTTCTGCTCCTCGATCAGGCGCGACAGCGCCGAAGGCTGGTGGAGCGCGATCAGGGCCGCCATACGCAGATCGCGAGGATTCGTGGTGCCCGGTTGGCCGCTGTTCAGGACGCGAGTCCAGAGATCCTGTGCCTGCCGCCAATCCCCTTGAAGTTCCGCCGCTCGGGCGGCGAAGACGAGGGGCAGGCGTTGCCGCCTGTTTTCGGCGGTCTTGGCCCGGTTGTGCGGTTTGGACCAGGAAGCCCCCACGCGCTGACTATGGTCCAGTGCGGCCTCGGCATGTCCGACGGACAGGCAGGAGTCGGCCAGGTTGCCCCGAAAGACGGGGTGATCCGGGTCGATCTCGAGTACGGCCTCCAGAATGGGAATGGAGTCCCGCGTTGTCGTGTCCCTGGCTACGGCAAACCCATTGTAGGCCCAGAGGCGTTCGGTCTGCGACGGACTGTCCAGCAGGGCCGTGAGGATGGCCCGGCTGCGACCATAAAGCGCCCGCTGCTCCGGGCCGTCGGACAGGTCCTGCGCGGTGGTCCGGAGATACTGTGAATAGCGATAGGGCTGGGTCTGTTCATAGACCTGTTCCGCCGCCTGTTTCATCAGGGCTTCGGGCCGATCAGACGGGCCCCGCAACCTGACCGCCTTGCCGTCGCTGGTGCGGACCACCAGTTCCAGTCCGTCCCCGGTTCGGCTCAGGCCGCCGTTGATGAAGGTCTCCTGGCCCAGCCAGCGGGTCAGGGCGGTATAGGCGCCGGTCAGCGACAGGCCGCCCGCCTCGACCTCGACGGTGATGGCCCCGCTCCAGTCGTTGCGGAAACTGGCCGCCGGCCGGGGTGAGACGGTCTCCGCCTCCAGCCGGACCAGTTCGTCCTGGAACAGGGCGGCGACGGCGCGGCCGTCCAGACCGTCCTCGACCAGTTCCGGCGGCACGGTGAAGGGCTGGATCACCAGACCGGTCGTCCGGCTGGCGCTCCAGACCACGGCCCCCATTGCCACCACGAGGGCGACGACCATGGCGGCGATGGCGATGTCGCGGATGGAGCGGATGCGGTTGCGGAAGATCTCGTTGCTGGCCAGCACAAGCTGCCTGTCGATCAGGGCCGAGTGCCGCCGCAGCAGAGCCGAGGCCTCACCGGTCGGGGCTTTGCCCGAGGCTTCCGCCTCCATGGCGATCTCGACGGGATCGGGCGTGGTCGGGGCCTTCGGTTTTTGGCGGCGAGGCCGGCCGGTCGGCTTGTTTGCGTCGGTCATGGCTATGTCCCCGCCCCCAGCCGTCTCACCACCTCGGCCCGGTCGGCGGCGGACAGGTCCATGCGGGCGGCGGCGGCGTACTTCTCGCGGGCCTGTTGGCGGCGGCCCTGCGCCTCCAGCGCCCGGCCCCAGGCCAAGTGCAGCGCGCCCCAGCGCGGAGCCCGGTCGGCGGCGGCGCGGTACTTGCGGATCGCCCCGGCCTCATCGCCCTGGGCCATCAGGGCGTCGCCCCAGAACTTCTGCGGATCAGCCCAGCGGGGGCCGCGTTCGATCGCCTGTTCGTAGAAGGCGATGGCCCCGGCGATGTCGCCGCGCGCCATCAGCATCTGGCCCCGCTCGGCAAAGGCAAACGGCAGGGACGGCCCCTGACGCCGCGCCTCGGCCGACCAGCGGTCGGCGGCGGCCCGATCCCCGGCCAGTTCCGCGATCCGCGCCCGCTCGCGCACACAGAGGTAACAGTCCAACGGCGTCGCCGCGATCAGCGCCTGCGCCCCGGCCAGATCCCCGGTCCGCGCCCGGGCATAGGCGAGGCGGGGCCAGAT
>JADCBH010000197.1 GCA_020253595.1 Brevundimonas sp. | reverse complement strand
TGTCCAGCCGATGCGCCGCCAATCGTCGCGCCCCGTATAGCTGTCTCGCGCGTTCGGGCGAGCGGGGCTAGAGGAAAGGTCATGACCGACGTCTCCCCTCTGTCAAACGCCGAGCCGGACTGGGCCGACGCCAAGGAGCAGGCGGTCCTTGACGCCGCGATCCGGCTGGCACCGACGCTGGGCTGGAACGCCCGGATGGTGCGCGAGGCCTGCGCGGCCGAGGGCCTTTCGCAGGGCGATCAGGAGCTTTTGCTGCCCAACGGACCCCGTGATCTCGCCGCGCTGTTGTCGCGCCGTCATGATTCGCGGGCCCTCGAGGCGCTGGGCTCGGCAGAGGGTCTCAAGATTCGCGACCGCATCGCCAAGGCCTTGTCCGCGCGCATGGAAGCGGGAGCGGAGGATCTGGAGGCGACGCGCAAGTGCGCGGGCTTCCTCGCCTTGCCGACCAATGCGGATCTCGGCCTGTCGCTGGCCTGGGAGACGGCGGACCACCTGTGGCGCTGGTCGGGCGATACGGCCACAGACTGGAACCACTATTCCAAGCGCACCATCCTGTCGGGCATCCTGATCCCGGCCCTGACCCTGCGCTGGTTCGAGGGGCGCGAGGCGGCCGAAGACTTCGTGGCCCGCCGCATCGACAATGTCATGGCCTTCGAGAAGTGGAAGGCCGGCAAGGATTTCGACGCCCCGGTCAGGAAGGCGACCGAGTTCCTGAGCAAGCTGCGCTACGGGACCGTCTGATCGCGGGCGCGCGGCCATCGATGACTAAAGCGGCCTGACCTTGTTCACGTGGGCCATCTTGCGGCCGGGACGCGCCTCCGCCTTGCCGTAAAGGTGCAGCCGGACGTCGGCCTTCCCGGCCAGCTTCGCCCACTGATCGACCTCGTCGCCCAGAAGGTTCTGCATCTCGACCCGGGCGTGGGGCGCTGTGGGCCCCAGAGGCCAGCCGGCGACGGCGCGGATGTGCTGCTCGAACTGGTCGCAGACGCACCCATCCTGGGTCCAGTGGCCGGTATTGTGAACGCGCGGGGCGATCTCGTTGACCAGCAGCTTGCCGCTTCCCAGGTCGAACAGTTCGATTCCGATCACGCCGACGTAGTCCAGACCATCGAGCACGGCGCGCGCGATAGCGCGGGCACGCCGCTCGGTCTTCACATCGACCTCGGCGGGAGCCACGGTGGTCCGCAGCACGCCGCCTGCGTGCTTGTTCTCTCCCAGCGGATAGATCGCCGTGGCACCGTCGCGGCCGCGCGCGGCGATGATCGACAGCTCGCGCACAAAGTCCGCCCGGGCCTCGAGGATAGCCGGGCGACCCCCGATCGCCTCGAAGGCCTTGGCCGCATCCTTCGGCGACTTGATCCAGACCTGGCCCTTGCCGTCATAGCCCTCGCGCCGTGTCTTCAGCAGGGCCGGACAGCCAAGGGTCTCGATCGCGGCGGTCAGGTCGTTCAGCGTCTCCACCGGCACGAAATCGACCGTCGTTGCCCCCACGCCGTTCAGGAAGGTCTTTTCATCCACCCGATCCTGGGCGACGGCCAGAGCCACTGGCCCCGGCGCGACCCGCGCGCCGGCCTCGGCCAGGCGTTCCATCGAACTGGCGGGCACGTTCTCGAACTCGAAGGTCACGACGTCGCAGACGCGCCCGAAGACGTTCAGTGCGACCGGATCGTCATAGGCCGCGACGATCTGCCCCCGCGAAACCCGTCCGGCCGGGCTGTTGTCTTCCGGATCGAGAATGACGACGTCGAACCCCAGCCGTGACGCGGCCAGCGACAGCATACGACCCAACTGGCCCCCGCCGAGAATGCCGATGGTCGAGCCCGGCGCGAGAGGAGCGTCGGTCAATCGCACTCAGTCCTCGACCGTCTCGTGGACGGCTTCCGTCTGGGCCTCGCGGAAGGCGTCCAGTCGCCCGGCCAGCACGGGATCAGCCAGCGCCAGGATCTGCGCGGCCAGAATGCCGGCGTTTTTCGCCCCTGCCTCACCGATGGCCAGCGTCGCGACCGGCACGCCGCCGGGCATCTGGACGATCGAAAGCAGCGAATCGAGCCCCTTCAGCGCCTTGGACTGGACTGGCACGCCCAGCACCGGCAACGACGTCATCGACGCCGCCATACCGGGCAGATGGGCCGCGCCGCCGGCCCCTGCGATGATCACCTTGAACCCGGCCTCGCGTGCGCCGGACGCGAAGTCCCACAGGCGCTTGGGCGTGCGGTGCGCCGACACCACCCGGGCGTCCCAGGCCACGCCGAGCCGGTCCAGCGTCTCGGCGGCGTGCTTCATCGTCGGCCAGTCGGATCGACTGCCCATGATGATCGCGACGGGCGGGGTCTCGGTCGCCATGCGGGCAAGGCTCCTCGCGGGAAAGCGGCCGGTTACAGCACGCGCGTTGCGCCCGCAACCAACGGCGTTAGCCTGTGCAGACGCGGCCGTTCCTTGAGTCGCACCGGAGCCCGACCGTGACCCACGCGGCCGACAACGACGCCCTCGCCGATCCGCACGCCGAGATCGCCCGCCTGCGTGCCGAGGTCGAGGCTCTGCGCGCCAAATCTGCCGAGCTTGAAAAAAGGGCGGAAGCCGCCGAGGCGGCGGCCGAGCACGATGTGCTTACGCCGGTCCTGAATCGTCGCGGCTTCGTCGCCGCCATGACGCGGACGATGGCCTATTGCACCCGTTACAAGGTTCCGGCGGCGCTGCTGTACCTCGACCTCGACGGCTTCAAGGGCGTGAACGACCACCTGGGCCATGCGGCGGGCGACGCGGCCCTGGTCCGGGTGGCGGAAATCATGCTCGAAAACGTCCGCGCCACCGACGCCGTCGGGCGCCTCGGCGGGGACGAGTTCGCCGTCCTGCTTTTGAACGCCGGTCTGGACGAAGGCCGCGAAAAGGCTGCTGCGCTCAAGGCCGCTCTGGAAACAGCCGACTTCACCTGGGAAGGCCGCAAGGCGCATCTGGACGGATCGTTCGGCGTGCGGGCCTTCGCCGGTCACACCGACGTCGAAGCCTGGCTGGCCGAGGCCGACGCCGCCATGTGGGTCCGCAAGCGCGGACGCTAGGCGCGGGTCAGGGCCAATTGGACCACATCCGTCCGCCGGGATCGGAAACCCGCTTCGCAATAGGCCAGATAGAACCGCCAGAGCCGCCGGAAGCGTTCGTCGAACCCGCCCATCTTGCGAATGTCGGCCCAGGCTGCCTGAAACCTCTGATCCCAGCGCGCCAGGGTATCGGCATAGTCGATGCCGAACCGGTCGACCGCATCCCATCGCAGGCCCGCCGCCTCGACCACGGGCTGGAGCCGGGCCTCGGAGGGCAGCATGCCGCCGGGGAAGATGTACTTCTGGATGAAGTCGACGCGAGCGTTGTACTCGTCGAACAGGTCGTCTTGGATTGTGATGATCTGAAGCCCGGCCCGCCCGCCGGGAACCAGCGCCTGGTGAACCTTGTCGAAGTAGGCGCCCCAGTACTCCTTGCCGACCGCCTCGAACATCTCGATGGAGGCGACCCGGTCGAACGTGCCGGTGACATCCCGATAGTCGATCAGCTGAATGTCGGTCCGCTCCGAAAGGCCGGCGTTGAACAGCCTCTGTCGGGCGAAATCGTGCTGCTCGCGACTGATGGTGACGCCGGTGACATGCGCGCCCACCTCACGGGCTGCATACTCCGCGAACCCGCCCCAGCCGCAGCCGATTTCCAGCACCCGCATGCCGGGCTTGAGGTCCATCGCGCGGGCGAGATCGGCGTATTTGCGCGTCTGTGCCGCCTCGAGCGGTTCAGACGGGCTGTCGAACCTGGCTGAGGAGTAGGTCATCGTCCGGTCCAGCCACGCCTCGTAGAAGGCGTTGCCGAGGTCGTAGTGGGCGTGGATGTTCTTCTTCGATCCCGTCCGGCTGTTGCGGTTCAGACGGTGCGAGATCCAGTTCGCCGCCAGCATCAGGGCATTGCCGTCGAACAGGCGCCGGATGTGGTCGTAGTTCGACGCCAGCACTTCGAGCAGGACCGCCAGATGCGGACTGTCCCACTCGCCAGCGACGTAGCCCTCAGCATAGCCGATGTCGCCGTTGGCCAGA
>JADCBH010000196.1 GCA_020253595.1 Brevundimonas sp. | reverse complement strand
GCGGCGGCGCGCGCCATGCCGTGATCAAGCGTCAGAAGGGTCGCTCCCAGTCGGTGGGCGGCGGCAATGTGGATGGCGTCGGGTGCGCGGAGCGAAAGCTGTGGTACCCGAACGAACCTGATGGCCAGCGCGACATCTGAGGACTCGATCGCGACGTGTTCGGTCAACAGCGCCGCCCAGGCGTCAAGCTCCTGGAACAGATTGTCAGCTTGCTGGGTCGACCAACGCTCAACCCTCCCGAGCTTAGCCAGAGCGGCTGCGCTTTCCGCCAGGGCAAAATCACTCACAATCAAGAGTTGCCATGGGTCCCGCACCAGTGGATCGACCAGGCGGCTGTTCCTCTGCCTGGACACCGTAGCTACGATGACGCTGGCGTCAGCGTAGATGGTCACTCAGGCACGCCGTCGCGCATGCTCCGTATGAGTTCGACGGCATCGATCGACGACATGGGTCGGGCCTCACGCCGTCGAATGAAGTCGTCGTACCAGGCCTGTTTCTCTTCCCGCGTCAGTTTAGGTACGGCCAACTTCGGCGGCGCGCGCAGTTCCGCGACTGGCTTGCCGTGACGAGTAATGGTGATGCTTTCGCCTTCCTGCACACGGTCGAGCAGGTGGGTGAAGTTGTTCTTGGCTTCGGCGACGCCATAGGTGGCCATGACCACTCTCCAGTTCTGGCCATAAATATAGCCATAATTGGCGTATCCGACAACGCTTGTCCCCCCGCCGGGCCGCGCCTAGCTTCCGGCCTCGAATCCGGAGCCACTGATGTCCCTTGCCCCCGCCCCGACACTGATTGCCCCGACCGGGTCGCTTCTGGACCTGATCGGCAAGACTCCGATGGTTGAAGTCACGCGGATCGACACCGGCCCGTGCCGCCTTTTCCTGAAACTTGAAGCCCAGAACCCCGGCGGCTCCATCAAGGACCGGATCGCGCTCTCGATGATCGAGGCGGCTGAAACAGAGGGATGGCTGAAGCCCGGCGGGACCATTGTGGAGGCGACGGCCGGAAACACCGGTCTGGCGCTGACGCTCGTGGGTCAAGCCAAGGGCTATAAGGTGCTGTTGGTCATCCCGGACAAGATGTCCAAGGAAAAAATCCAGCATCTGCGCGCCATGGGGGCCGATGTTCGCCTGACGCGGTCCGACGTCGCCCATGGTCACCCGGAATACTACACCGACATGGCCGAGCGGCTGGCGCAGCAGATCCCTGGCGGCTTTTTCGTCAACCAGTTCGCCAACCATGCCAACTCCGCCGCACACGTTAAGTCGACGGGCCCGGAAATCTGGGAGCAGATGGGGGGCGACCTCGACGCCTTCGTTGCCGGTATCGGCTCGGGCGGCACCATCACAGGCGTGGCTCAGTTCCTGAAGAGCCAGGGTGCCAGAACCAAGATCGTGCTGGCCGATCCAGTCGGTTCGGTGCTGGCCGGTGTGGTCAACGACGGCATTCCGGGGCCGGAGGGCAGCTATACGGTGGAAGGCATCGGCCAGAACTTCGTGCCGGACACCGCAGACATGAGCCTGATCGACAAGGCCTATTCCATCCCCGACGCGGAGGCTGTGGCCACGGTGCGTGAGCTGCTGCTCAAGGAAGGCATTCTCGCGGGGTCGTCCTCCGGCACCCTGATCGCGGCGGCGCTGCGGTGGTGCCGCGAGCAGACCGAGCCGAAGCGTTGCGTGACCTTCGTCTGCGACACCGGGGCGAAGTATCTGTCCAAGGTCTACAACGACGCCTGGCTCGCCGATCAGGGGCTGGGCGCGCGCGAACTGCACGGCGACCTGTCGGACCTGATCAGCCGCAAGTACGAGAACGGCGACGTCGTCGTGATCGGTCCGGAAGACACCCTCGATACCGCTTTCAAGCGCATGCGCTCGGCCGATGTCAGCCAGCTTCCGGTCATTCAGGACGGTCGTCTGGTCGGCATCCTGGACGAGAGCGACATCGTTCACATCATGAACACGGACGAGATCACGCGTAAGGAACGCTTCGCCAAGCCCGTGTCCTCGGCCATGACGCGCGATCTGGATACGGTCCAGGTGTCCGAGCCGCTGGACGCCCTTATCCCCCTGTTCGACCGCGACCGGGTGGCCATCGTTCTGGACGGCGAGAAGTTCGTGGGTCTGATCGCGCGCGTCGACCTGATCAACCACCTGAGCCTGAACCGCTGATGCTTCGGCCGGCGCAGACGAGCCTCGCTCTCGCAGCGCTTGCCGCGGCGCTGGTCTTTGCGCCGCCGGCCCTTGCCCAGCAGGGGTTTCAGGTCGGCATCCCGGGTTGCCCGGACGACGTTCCCGTTCAGGCCTGGCGCGAGACCATCACCTTCGAAAGCGGTGGCCGGGATATCCGCGCCCATCTCTACAGCCCGCGCGTCGAGCCGAATGGACGTGCCATCGTCCTTCTGCATGGCGGGACGGGCTGGGAGATGAACGCGATCCTGTTTGATGCCCATGCCATCCAGCTGGCGTCGCGGGGCTACTGGGTCATTTTGCCCGCCTACTTCGATGCGGCCCGGCCGGATGGCGCACGACGGCTGGTGACGGCCCGGACCTGGCGTCGGGCGGCGCTGGACGCGGCTCGGTTCGTGGCCGGTCAGACGGGAGTTCG
>JADCBH010000195.1 GCA_020253595.1 Brevundimonas sp. | reverse complement strand
TGTCCTTCCGTCGGCTCGACCTGCCCCAGCGCCCCGGCCGGCAGGGTCTCTCCGCCCAGAATGTCGTCAGCACCCTCGATGGCGTAACCCTCGCCCTCGAACACCGACAGGATCTTGCGCAGCAGGGCGTCGTCTCCCTTTGTCGCCGCCGCGATGATGCCAGGAAGCACGGTCGCGCCCTTAAGATCAGGCTTCAGGCTCTTGAAATCCGGACGGTTTACCGTGCCCGCGAAGCTGACGGACGCGCACCCGGCCTTCTTCAGCGCCGACAGGACCTTGCCGATCTCGGCCATGCCGGCTTCGACGCCCGGATAGCGGACCAGATGGGCGTCGGCGAATCCGGTCAGCCGAACCACAAACACCGGCCGCCCCTCGGCCTCGCACCGCGCCGCGATGGCCAGCGGCAGCGCGCCGCCGCCCGCGATCAGGCCGAGTTTACCCGCCGCCACCTCAAGCCCCCGGCAGGCACAGGGGCCGCTTCGAACTCTCACGAATAAAGGCGACGATCTCCATGATCTCGATCAGATCGCCGTATTCGATTTCCATCTTTGACAGTCGCTCGGCGAAGACGCCGGGCCCCTCGAACAGGTCGCGATAGGCCGCCAGCAGCCGCCGGATCGCGTCCTTGCCATAGCCCTTGCGCTTCAGGCCGATGAGGTTGAGCCCGTGCAGCTGCGCGTGATTGCCCCAGGCCGAGCCGTACGGGATCACATCCCGCGTCACCGCCGCCAGGCCGCCGACGATCGCCCCCTGCCCCACCCGGCCATTCTGGTGCACGGCGCAAAGTCCGCCCAGGAACACCCGGTCGCCGATCCGCGCATGGCCGCCCAACGTCGCCTGATTGGCCATCACCACATTGTCACCGACTACGGCGTCGTGGCCGACGTGGGCCCCCGTCATGAACAGGCCGTTCGATCCCACACGTGTGACGCCTGACCCCTGCGGCGTCCCCCGGTTGAAGGTCGCATGCTCGCGGATGGAATTGTCCGATCCGATCTCAAGCCTCACCGGCTCGCCCTTGTAGCCGTTGTGCTGGGGATCGCCCCCGATCACGGCGAAGGGGTGGATGACCGTCCGGGCACCCACGCTCGTGTCCTGCTGCACCACCACATGGCTGACCAGATGCACGCCCTCGGCGAGGACAACCCCCGGCCCGACCGTGCACCAGGGGCCGATGACGACGTCCCCCGCCAACTGGGCCGAACCGTCGACGATCGCCGTTGGATGGATCCGGCTCATGCGACCGGCTGCTCGACCGTCACGGCCATGGCCATGAACTCGGCCTCGGCGGCGAGCTTGCCGTCGATAAAGGTCTCGCCCCTGAACTTGTAGGCATCGCCGCGCGCGCGGGTCACGACCACCTTCATGTGCAGCTGATCCCCGGGCCGCGCCGGCTTTCTGAATCGCACGCCGTCGATCGACATGAACATGATGACCTTGTCGGCCACGTTCACGTCCAGCGACTTCGACATCAGCAGCGCGCCGGTCTGGGCCATGGCTTCGACGATCAAAACGCCCGGCATGACCGGGTCGATCGGGAAGTGTCCAGGAAAGAAGGGTTCGTTGTGGCTGACGTTCTTGATCCCGATCAGCGACGTCGCCGGCACAAAGTCCTCGGCCTTGTCGACCAGCAGGAAGGGATAGCGGTGCGGCAGCCGCCGCATCACCTCGGCGTAGTCGATCTTGCCGGTTTCGTCAGTCATCAGTCCGCGCTCCCTTGCGTCCGGCCTGTCTGGAGACCCAGACGGTCTGACGCAAGAACTGGCGGATGGGCTTCGCCGGATACCCCGACCAGGTTTCGCCCGCCGGAACATCGGCCAGCACGCCTGCGCCCGCCGCCACCCGTGCACCGACACCGATGGTGATGTGGTCGCCGATGCCTGCCTTGCCGCCGAAGATCACGCCATCGCCCACGACCACCGATCCCGAAATCCCGGCATGGCCGGCAATCAGGCAGTTGCGACCGATCACACAGTTGTGGGCGATCATGACCAGATTATCGATCTTGGTGTTCTCGCCGATCACGGTGTCATCGAAAGCTCCACGATCGATGCAGGTGTTGGCCCCGACCGTCACCCCGTCCTGGAGGATGACCCGCCCCAACTGGGGAATATCCACGGCCCCGGACGCACCGCCCGCCGCGCCGAAGCCCGCCTCGCCGATGCGCACCCCCGCATACAACTTCACCCGGTCGCCGATCAGCGCGAAGCCGACCGTGACGTTGGGGCCAATCTGGCAGTCACGGCCGATCTGAACACCCGGGCCGATCACGCTGTTGGCCCCGACCCGCGTGCCGCGACCGATGCTGGCCCCTTGTCCGACCACCACGCCCGGCTCCAGGACAACGCTGTCGTCCTCGGCCCATCCCCCAGCGGCCTGGGCCAGGGCGATGGGCTGATGCAGAGCTGTCGAGGCGGCAGCCCAGGCGGCCTGAGGTGTGCGGGACACAATCACCGAAGCGTGCTCGGGTGCCGCCTCGACCGAGCTGGCCGGCACAAAGACACAACCGGCCGCCGAGGCTTGCAGCGCCGCTGCGAACTTGCGGTCTCCCATGAATCCGACCGCATCTTCGGTCGCCGAACCCAGGGGAGCCACCCGCCGGATGGTCTGGCCGCAATCGCGAACGACCTCGCCGCCGGTGAGGGCTGCGAGGTCTGCGACGCTGAGCGGAGCCAGCGTTTCGAAGAAGCGGGGATCGGGCTGGACGCCCATCCGGCTTACTGCGCCGCTTGGGCCGGAACCGGCAGGCGGTTGAAGCTGAGCGACGGCAGCTGCGCGTTCAGACGCTGGATGACCGTCTCGGTGACGTCCATCGCCGGGTTCAGGATGAACACGCTTTCGCGGTCCAGAAGGATGCCACAGCCGCGTTCCTGATAGACGGCGACCAGGATCGGCTCGACGGCGTCCGAGATCAGGCGGCGCTGTTCGGACAGGGTGTAGCGCAGCTCGTTTTCACGCGTCTCCTGCAGCTGCTGGGCTTCCTGGATACGGGCTTGGACCGCCTGGCGGTCGGCGTCAGTGACAGCAGCGCCGCCCGTCTGAAGGCGCTGGATCTCGTTCTGGATCGACGTGCCATAGGGTTGAAGCTCGCCCTGAACTTCCAGGGCCAGTTGCTCCATGCGGGTCTGGACCGACTGGCCGACCGTCGATTGGGCGAGCAGCAGCTGGTTGAAGAAGACACAGACGCCCGGAATAGCCGGGCCAGGGTTGGTCGGCCCCTGAGTCTGGGCGGCCGCAGAAGAGGCGGCGAAGGAGACGAGGGCCGCGGCCCCGATGGCGAGGAGTTTCATGCTTTACCTTTGCGGG
>JADCBH010000194.1 GCA_020253595.1 Brevundimonas sp. | reverse complement strand
GTGGTTCTCGAACCTGGCCACCGTCGGCAATATCGGCGCGGCCTCGATCTGGGTCATGCTGGACGCCTTCCTGAAGTCCGGACGGGCGAAGCGGGGCGAGCGGGTTCTGCTGATCGTGCCCGAGAGCGGGCGAGCCATGGTGGGTTTTGCGATGTGCGAGGTGGTGTGATGGCGGACGGCGCGCGGATCGACGACCCTGTGGCGGACACCCTGAGGAAGCTCGCCCTGGTCTTCGCGGATTTCGAACAGCGGCTGGAGGCGACGCCGCTCATCCGCAAGCTCACGCGCGGGCGGTTCGAGATTGAGGACTATCACGCCTTCCTCATCAATCTGCGCCAGCAGGTGAAGGAAGGGGCCCTGTGGATGTCGCGCGCGGCGTCCAATATCGGAGAGGGGCATCTGGAGCTGCGCTCCACCCTGATGCGCCATGCGGTGACGGAGCATCGCGACTTCCGCCTGCTGGAAGCCGACTTCGTGGCCTCGGGCGGCGAGCTGTCGGTCATCCGCTCGGCGAAAAAGAACGTCGGGTCCGAGGCCCTGTCGGCCTGGATGTTCCACGAGGCGTCCAGGCCCGATCCCTTCGGCCTGCTGGGGGCCATGTTCGTCATCGAGGGCCTGGGCTCGATCAAGGCCGCGCCCTGGGGGCGTCAGGTCAAGGAGCGGCTGGCCCTGCCGGACGAGGCGGTGCGCTTCCTGCTGTATCACGGCGAGAACGACGCCGAGCACATGGCGGAGTTCGAGGAGATGCTGCGCATGGTCCTGCCCGATGAGGCCGTGGCGGAGCGGATCGTGATGACCGCGAAGGTGACCGCGCGCCTCTATGCGCTGCAGATCGAGGAGATAGGGGTTTGAGCCTGTCGGACGGCGCGACCGCGTGGAAGAACGATCCCTTCGATCCTCGCCGTTATGACGCGGGCGATCCGGACCCGTGGCTGGCGCTGTATCTGGATCACTCCCTGCCCATCGACCCGCAGGCCAAGCGGGCCCTGCTCCTGGGAGCCCGGTCGTGGTCGCGGCGGTGGCTGTTTCCGGTCAGCCGCCCGCTGGTGTTTCTGTTTTTCGGCGTGGTGAAGGTGCTGCGGGCCATCTCGCCCCGGTACCCCAACCTGAACGGCCTGCTGCACAAATCCATCCACTGGGGGCTGCGCGTGTTCGGCAGCCCGGAGTGCAACACCTTGATCCTGCGTCACTTTCACGTCGGAACAGAGCTGCTCGCCTTCATGAAGGCCAATGCCGGGATCGACCCGGATCTGGTCAAGACCGTCCCGCTGAAGCCCCTGACGCTCAAGGACCTGGAGGACAATGTCTTCCTCCAGCATGACCTGAACGTCTTCAACTTCATCATCGAGCTGAACCTGGCCCTGCGTGCCGCCGGCAAGGAGATCATGCCGCCGGAGCGGGTCGATTTCTCGATGATCTCGGACATCGACCCCGAGTTCGAACGATTCCCGACGGGCCAGCTGAACAGGATCGACATCCAGACGGCGGTGGAGTTCTACACGCCGCTCTATGCGCTGATGCTGCCGCGCGCCGACTTCATGCGGGCCAGCCATTCGCTGCAGCTGGACGAGATCGTGGGCGTCTATATCGGCCGGATCCTGGGCACCGACTACCACATGAGCTTCGTCAAGAACGGCCATCCGCTGGTGGCGCTGTCGACGCTGCAGGCGGGCTATCGGCTGATGATGCACGGTCTGGATTGCGAGGCCATGCACGGCTGGCTCCGGGTGTTGAAGCGCCGTCAGGCAGCGGGCCTGCCGCTGGATCCGCGCGACCCGACGGGCGGGCCGGAGCTGGACTAGGCTGGGCTCGATCAGGCGGGCTGGAGCGTGACGGCGATGCCCTGGGCCGTCAGGCGCTCGGACAGGGCCGCCACGGCGGCCTCGACCGCCGCCAGGTCACGGCCGCGCACGACGAGGTTCGTGCCGATCTCGCCTTGTGAGCCGGCGCCGAACGGATAGCTGCCAAAGCTGAGGTCGGGATTGGCGCGAGCGGCCTCGGACAGCGTCGCGGCGACCGTTCCTTCGCCCACGCCGGTGACCCGCAGCGTCCGCGCGTGGACCACCGCGCCGGTGCGCAGCCGGGGCGCGACGTCCTCCAGCATCGCGGTCATGATCTTTGGCACGCCGGCCATGACGAAGACGTTCTCGACCTGAAACCCCGGCGCGTCGGTGACCGGATTGGCGATCAGCACGCCACCGTCCGGAATGCGCGCCATTCGCTGCCTCGCCGCGTTCAGCTCGTCGCCATAGCGGCGCTCCAGGATCGCCAGGGCCTCGGGATGCTCAGCAATGCCGATGCCGAAGGCCCGCGCCACGCAGTCGGCGGTGATGTCGTCATGGGTGGGCCCGATGCCGCCGGTGGTGAAGACGTAGTCGTGGGTGTGACGCAGGGCGTTCAGCGCTCCGACGATCTGGTCTTCCCGGTCGCCGACGGTGCGGGCTTCCATCAGGTCGATGCCCAGCGCCGCCAGGAACCGCGCGATGGTGTTCAGATTGGTGTCGGCGGTCCGGCCCGACAGGATCTCGTCGCCGATGATCAGGACGGCGGCGGTAGGGGAGGCTTGTGTCATGTCGATCAGCTATGCCCTCCGGGCTTGTGCGCAAGGTCTCAAACCGCTTGAGGTTCTGTGCTATCGTCGCCATCTGACGCCCTGATACGGTCCCGGACGGACCACCCGAGACCCGACGCATGTACGAAACACCCGAGCTGGAAGCCGACGCCCTGGTTCGCACCAGTGCCATCCGCATCTACGACGACCCCGCGGATTTCGAGGGCATGCGGGCGGCCGGCCGGCTGGTGGCCGAAGCGCTGGACATGATCGCGCCCTATGTCGTGCCGGGCGTGACGACCCAGGAGATCGACGACCGCATCCGCCAGTTCACCCTGGACCGGGGCGCCCTGCCCGCCTGCCTCGGCTACAAGGGCTACATGAAGACCGTCTGCACCTCGATCAATCACGTGGTGTGCCACGGCATTCCGGGCGACCGGGTGCTGAAGGACGGCGACATCGTCAACATCGACCACACCGTCATCGTCGACGGCTGGCACGGCGACTCCAGCCGCATGTATGCGGTCGGAGAGATCAATGCCCGGGCGAAGAAGCTGGTCGACGTGACCTATGAATCGCTCGCGCTGGGTCTGGAGCATGTCAAGCCCGGCAACACGTTCGGCGACATCGGCTTCGCCATCCAGCGCCACGTCGAGGCCAACCGCATGAGCGTGGTGCGCGACTTCTGCGGCCACGGAATCGGCCGTCTGTTCCACGACAGTCCCAACGTCCTGCACTATGGCCGCAAGGGCGAGGGTGCGGTGCTGAAGCCGGGCATGTTCTTCACCGTCGAGCCGATGGTGAACCTGGGCAAGCCGCACGTGAAGGTCCTGTCCGACGGCTGGACCGCCGTGACCCGCGACAAATCCCTGTCGGCCCAGTGCGAGCACACCGTCGGCGTGACCGAGGACGGCGTGGAGATCTTCACCGCCAGCCCGGCCGGCCTGTTCCGCCCGAACTGATGCCACTAGACGTTCTGTCTTTGTTCTGCCATGCTCTCCTAGCGGGACGGATGACGGACGAGGGTGGCTCATGCAGGCGGGTGCGACGGTTCTGAGCTTTCCGGAGCGAACGGCGGCAGTCGCGCCGATGCCGGGTCACCGCCCCGTCCCTCACCACGCCGGCCATCGCGAGCGGCTGCGTCACCGGGCGCGGACGGCGGGGCTGAACCATCTGCCGGATTACGAACTGCTGGAGCTGTTCCTGTTCCGCAGCCAGCCGCAGGGCGACGTCAAGCCGATCGCCAAGGCGCTGCTGGCCCGGTTCGGGTCGCTGGCGGCGGTGCTGGCGGCGTCGGTCGAGGAGCTGATGACCGTGCGTGCCGAGGACACCAAGGGGCGCGTGAAGGGGATCGGGGTGGAGACTGCGCTCGATCTCGCGGCCCTGCATGAGGTGGCCCAGCGGGTGGCCAAGGAGCCGGCGGTGAAGCGACCGGTGATCTCGTCGTGGACGGCGCTGCTGGCCTATGTTCGGGTCGCCCTCCAGCACGAGCCGCGCGAGCAGTTCCGGGTGCTGTATCTGGACAAGAAAAACCAGCTGATCCTCGACGAAATCCAGAACCGGGGCACGGTCGATCACGCCCCGGTCTATCCGCGCGAGGTGGTCCGGCGGGGCCTTGAGGTCTCGGCAGCCGCCATGATCCTGGTCCACAACCATCCGTCCGGCGACCCGACGCCGAGCCGGGCCGACATCGAGATGACCAGACTGATCGTCCAGGCGGCGAAGTCGCTGTCGATCGAGGTCCACGACCATCTGATCGTCGGCCGCGAGGGCGTGACCAGCTTCAAGTCGCTGGGGCTGATGTAGGCCTGCCGATCAGAACCGCGTCGACACCGTCAGCCGCGCGTTCAGCGGCGCGCCCGTCGAGATGTTCTGATTGTTGTGGGCGTCCGGGAAGTAGTCGACGTCGAACAGGTTCTCGATGTTCAGCTGCACCTCGACCCGGTCCGAGACCTCGTAGAAGGCGGCGGCGTCCACCCGGGTGAAGCCGGGCAGGCGCGTGGCGGCCGACGATGTGCGGATGGCGGCGAACTGGTCGGACTGATGTGTCACACCCAGGCCCAGACCCAGGCGCGGCGTGACCTCAAACCGGTTCCACAGGCTGAACTGCTGTTCCGGCACCTGGGCCAGGCGGACGAAGTCGTTACCCTTCAGCACCCCGTCCTGCCAGGCGTAGCCGGCGCTGACCTGCCAGCGGTCGGTGATGTTGCCCGTTGCGGCCAGTTCAAGCCCGTTCGTGCGGGTCTCGCCGACATTGATGGTGACCAGCGGGTTGTTCGGATCGGGCGTCGTGGCGTTGGTGCGGTCCAGCTGGAACAGGGCGGCGGTGACGATCAGGTTCGGCCGGGCCTGCCACTTCAGACCGATCTCGTGGTTGGTGAACCGCTCGGGCTCCAGGTTTTCCTGCACCGTCGAAAGGCTCAGGAACTGGTCGCCGGAGCGGGGCAGGAAGGACTGGCTGTAGCTGGCGTAGAGCGACACCTCGGGAACCGGCTTGAAGATCAGGCCCAGACGCGGCGAGACCTTCTCGTCGGTGCGCGAGAAGGGCCGGTCCGGGTTGGCGATCAGGTCAATTCCCGAGATGTCGAAGCGGTCGAAGCGCAGGCCCGCCACGATGTCGAAACGATCGCCGATGCTGATCTGGTCCTGCACATAGGCCGAGACCGTCTCAACGGTTGATTCCGTCTGCCGGGACAGGGTCGGAAAGGTCACGGTCGGGAAGACCGGATTGGTCAGGCTGAAGGTCGGATTGGACAGTACGCCGTTGCGGCGCGCGTTCGCCGAGGTCTGGTCGCCGTATTCCAGACCAAACAGGATCTTGTGCTCCAGCGGCCCGGTCGTCGTTTCCCAGACCAGATTGGACTGGATCAGGATGTTATCGCGGGTGGTCGGGTCGGTGTAGGCCGCCAGCGGCACCGTCCCTGTCTGGCCGGTCGCCGGGCCGTTCGGGTAGACGTTGGTGTAGGCCTTGTCGAAATCGCCCCACAGGGCCGTGGTCGACCAGGTCAGGCCCTCGGCCAGCTCGCCGTCCAGCCGTGCCTTGAGGATTTGGGCCTCCAGCGTGGTCCGGTTGACACCCGGCACACCGAAGAACTGTTCGCGATAGCCCTCGATCGGCCGGCCGTTCAGCGACGGCACGCCGCGATCGGTCGAGCGGTCGTCGTCGACGTATTCATAGGACAGGCCCGCCGACCAGCCAGGGGCCAGCTCGGCGGCGACGTAGGGGTTCACCGCGAAACGCTGGCCTTCATAGAAGTCGCGGTGGTTCCCGAGCTCCTCATAGGCGGCGTTCAGGCGAAATGCCGCCATCGCTCCAAGCGGGGTATTCAGGTCCGCCGACAGGTCCCAGGCGCCGAAGCTGTTGGCCGACAGGCGCGAACCGAAGAACATCTCGCCCGCCTGGGGCGTCTTCTGCACCCGGTTGACGATGCCCCCGCCGCCGCCCCGGCCGAAGATCAGGGCGTAGGGGCCCTTCAGGACCTCGACCCGTTCGAGATTGTAGAGACCCCGGAAGTACTGGACGTCGTCACGGACGCCATCGAGGAAGAAGTCGGCGGTGGTGTTCTGGCCGCGCAGGGTGATCTGGTCGCGGTTGCCCTCACCCTGGCCGATGGTGACGCCGGGCACATAGCGCAGGACGTCGGACAGGCTGTAGGCGGCCTGATCATCCAGCTGCTGGCGGGTGATAACGTTGACGCTCTGGGGCAC
>JADCBH010000193.1 GCA_020253595.1 Brevundimonas sp. | reverse complement strand
GCTTGACCCCCTGCTCCGCAGTCCAAGGATCACGTCGAACCAGAACCACGACGTCTCGCGGCGAAACTGCGAAACGGGCGAAAGACCAGCGAGAAGAGACCGATGAAGGGGATAAAGAGCGAGCACCTCTCGCCACAGAGCCCACAGGTGGTTCTCGGCCAACGGGCCTTTCTGCCAGGGCTCTAGCCTCGGCTGACCGGGCGAAGCCGCGCCTTCAGGCTCGATGTGTCCCATCGCGATCCCCCTATCGCCTGCACCTCAGCGTAGAACTGATCGACCAGAGCGGTCACCGCAAGCTGCGATCCGTTGCTCCGTGCCTCGTCGAGCACCAAGCCCAGGTCCTTGCGCATCCAGTCGACGGCGAAACCAAACTCGAACTCACCCTTCGCCGCTGTCTTCCAACGGTTGTCCATCTGCCAGGACTGCGCCGCACCCTTGGAGATGGCCTCGTAGACACGGTCCGTATCAAGGCCCGCCGTCTGGGCGAAATGCACCGCCTCGGCTAGGCCCTGAACGACGCCTGCGATCGCGATCTGATTGACCATCTTCGTCAGTTGGCCTGCGCCTGACGGGCCCATGTGCTGGATCGCCTTGGCGTAGGCCATCAGTACTGGTCTGACCTTCTCCAGCGCCTCCAGATCGCCGCCGGCCATGACGCTCAGCTGGCCGTTCTCGGCCCCCGCCTGCCCCCCGGAGACAGGGGCATCAATGAACTGTACGACCTTGGCTTCCGCTGCGGCCGCCATTTCCCGTGCGACTTTGGCCGAGGTCGTGGTGTGATCCACGATCACAGCGCCGGGTGCCAGAACCGTCAGTGCTTCGGTGACGACCTGGCGGACATCGTCGTCGTTACCCACGCAGAGAACGAAAAGATCTGCGCCCTCGGCCGCGGCAGACACCGTCTCGCAGAACCCGCCAGCGTGGGCCTCCGCCCATGCCCGAGCCTTGGCCGAAGACCGATTGTAGCCGGAAACTTTGTGCCCTGCTTGGACCAGATGACGGGCCATGGGACCGCCCATGACGCCCAGGCCTGCGAAGCCGATCCTCATGCCTGTGCGCTCCCCGCCCGGCCATAGCGGCCCCGGTGATAGGTCAGGGTCTCACCGCCCGCGACCTCATAGGCCTCAACCTCTCCGACCAGAATCAGATGGTCACCCATCCGCACGCGGTCATGGGTCCGGCATTCGAAGCGCGCCGACGCACCCTCCAGACGCGGGGCCAGGCCGAGCTCGCGGCTGAACTCCTGGTCGCCCATGCGTCCATCGCCCTTGGCGAAACGTCGGGCTGTGCCTTCCCCCTCGCCTCCAAGCACATGGATGGCGAAGCGATCGGCAGAAGCGAAAGCTGGATGGCGTTCGGAACGCTCATCGAGGCACCACAGCACGAGCCTCGGGGACAGCGACACCGATGTGAAGGAGTTGATGGTGATGCCAACCGGCCCGTCGGGCCCATCGGCGGTGACCACGCAGACCCCCGTCGCGAACGCGCCGAGCGCATCGCGATAGGCGCGGGCCTCCATCTGGCTGACGGCGGTGTCGGGTACGGGTTCCAGGCTCATGGGGCGGACCTAGGCGACCGGCCGCAGGGTGGCAACGGTCATCCCGCCGCAGACGCGCGGAACGGGACAATCCACTTCGGGATCGAGAGAAACGAACCGGAGATCCGCCATACTTCGCATCGCGATAACCTCCCTGTCTGCAAGTGCCTCTACGGCACCCGAAGACACCGTTCCCGTCGAGCCCGGCGCGGGTCACCGCCGGAGCCCGGTGTCGACGTGCCAGGCTCATCGAACAAGTCAAACGACCGATTCAATCCAGATGGGGCCACGGCCGATCCGGCCTTCCCCGCGGAAACGCCGAACCCCTAGACTAAACGGCTCTGCACCACGGCCGCAGCGATAAAGCTGGCGAACAGCGGGTGCGGCGCAAAGGGGCGGCTCTTCAGCTCGGGATGATACTGGACCCCGATGAACCACGGGTGGTCTGTACGCTCGACCGTTTCCGGCAGGACACCATCCGGTGAAAGACCCGCGAACACCAATCCACAGGCCTCGATGGCCTCGCGGTAGTTGATGTTGACCTCGTAGCGGTGGCGGTGCCGCTCGGAAATGGCATTGACCCCATAGATCTCTGCGATCCGGGACCCGGGCGCGAGCGTCGAGTCATAGGCTCCCAGCCGCATGGTGCCGCCGAGGTCACCGCCTTGCTGACGCAGAACCCGTTGGTTGCCCTGGGTCCACTCGGTCATCAGGCCGACAACCGGTTCGGAGGTCGGACCGAACTCGGTGGATGACGCCTTGGGCAGGCCCGCCTGGTTTCGCGCCGCCTCGATAACCGCCATCTGCATCCCAAAGCAGATCCCGAAATAGGGGATATTGTGCTCACGGGCGAAACGGGCCGCCTCGATCTTGCCCTCAGCGCCGCGCTCGCCGAATCCGCCGGGCACCAGAATGGCGTGTGCGCCCTGGAGTCTGACCGCACAGGCATCGCGATCGCCTTCGAAGGTCTCCGCCTCGACCCAGTCGATGTTGACCTTCACCTGGTTGGCGACGCCGCCGTGATGCAGGGCCTCGATCAGGGACTTGTAGGCGTCCTTCAGCACCGTGTACTTGCCGACTACAGCGACCGTGACCTCGCCGTCGGGCTGCAGGCGGCGACGCACGATCTCCTGCCAGCCCGACAGATCGGGCTCAGGCGCGTCGGTCATGCCGAAATGGGCCAGAACCTCGCTATCGAGCCCCTCACGGTGATAATCCAGCGGCACGGCATAGATATCCGCCGAATCCATCGCCTGAATCACGCCGCTTTCACGCACGTTACAGAACAGGCCGATCTTGCGCTTCTCTTCGGCCGGGATCGGCTGCTCGCAGCGGCAAAGAAGGATGTCGGGCTGGATGCCG
>JADCBH010000192.1 GCA_020253595.1 Brevundimonas sp. | reverse complement strand
CGCCTGGACCGTGGCCGTCGGACTGGCCCTTGTGCGTGGGCCCCTGGCGCGAGGGATATGGACGCGCGCTCTGGGCGTGGTCGCCCTGATCATGTCGCCGCTCTGGATCGGCGGACAGGTGGAGTTGCTGGCCACGGTCGACCCCGCCTTCCCCGAGTTCCAGATCACCCAATGGGTCTTCACGGCGTGGCTGGTGTGGCTTCTGGCGCTGGGCGTGACCTGGATCGTTCAGGGAGAGGCCAAATGACCGGCGTCCTTCTCCAGACCGAAGGCGGGGCCAAGGGATGGCCCGGGCGACTGCTGAGGCTTGAGGGCCTGGCGCTGCTGGTCGTGGCCTGCGTGCTGTATCACCGCACAGGCCTGTCCTGGTGGTGGTTCGCCGGGCTGTTCCTGATGCCCGACCTGTCGTTCCTCGCCTATGTCTTCGGGCGAGGCGCGGGGACGCTGGCCTATAACCTGACCCATACGGAGGTCGGACCGGCCGCGCTGGGGCTGATCGGGCTGACGATCCTGCCCCCCGCCCTGCCCTTCGCCCTGATCTGGGCCGCACACGTCGGCTGGGACCGCATGATCGGCTATGGGCTGAAGTACGCCTCCAGCTTCGACCACACCCACCTTGGCCCGGTGGGCAAGGCGGCGAAGGCTGCGCGTAAGTCCTGACGGATTTTGCGACCTCGTCCGTGATAGATCTGCATTGCTGGAACAAGCGAGCCTTCATGAAGCGCATCCTTCGAGCCCTTGGACTGATCGGTGTCCTGACCTTGTCAGCAACGACCTTGGCGGCCTGTTCCGGCGGAGGCGGTGGGGGGTCGTCCACTCCGCCCACGCAGCCCCCTGCGCCGCCTCCGCCGCCGCCGCCGCCGCCCGCGAGCTCCGTCGAAAGGGAACTGTCCCCGACGACGGCGAACCCGGCGGTAACGACCAACACGGCCGCCCATTTCGTAGTCACGCCAAATCCGGCGGTGGTGGCGCAGAACCGGCTGTTCGTCATGTTGCCGGGCACAGGCGGGATTCCCCGCTTCTATCGCGAAGTCGTCCGCACCGGGGCCTCGCGCGGCTATCACGCGGTAGGCCTGACCTATCCCAATGACACGGCGGTGGGTGACCTGTGCGCGCCCAACCCCGACCCCGATTGCGCGGGCAAGGCGCGACGCGAGATCCTGACAGGCACGGACCTGAGCCCGGTCGTCAGCGTCAATCGCGACGGCTCGATCATCGGTCGGCTGGAAGATCTGATCCGCTATCTGGACCGGACATTTCCATCAGAGGGATGGGGCCGGTTGCTGGCTTCGGGTCAGCTGGACTGGAGCCGCATCACAGTCGCCGGTCATTCCCAGGGCGCGGGCCACGCCGCCTATCTGGGCAAGCTGTTTTCGCTGGATCGGCTGGTCATGTTCTCCGGTCCGGCGGATGTCGGCCTGACGCCTACGACGCCGGCCCCGTGGCTGAGCCTGCCCAATGTGACCCCCGCGAGCCGCCAGTTCGGCTTCACCCACACGGGCGATGAGCTGGTGCCGCTGGCGCTCGTGAACCAGAACTGGACTCTTCTGGGGCTTTCGGAGTTCGGGCCGAACACAACGGTAGACGGGGCCAGTCCGCCCTATGGCCTCTCGCGCAGACTGGTCACAAGCGCGGCCCCCAGTCCCGGGGCCGCGACCATCACCCCGCAACCGAGGCATTCCTCGCCGGTCGTCGATGCGGTGACGCCGCTGGATGCCCAGGGCGCGCCGCTTTACCGGCCCGTCTGGATCTACCTTGCCTTCCCCTGAGGCGGCCTAGCGCAGCAGGCCCTCGACGGCGGCACGGGCCGCTGCGCCCAGGTCCGGGCGCTTGAGGGCCAGGGCGACGTTGGCGCGCAGCAGGCCGATCTTGTCGCCGCAGTCGTGGGTGACGCCGGAATACTGGACGGCCGTGAAGGTCTGCGCCTGCATCAGCCGCGCCATGCCGTCGGTCAGCTGGATCTCGCCACCCGCGCCGCGCTCCTGCCGCTCCAGGATGCCGAAGATCTCGGGCTGGAGGATGTAGCGGCCGGAGATCGACAGGTTCGACGGCGCCGTGCCCTGGGCGGGCTTTTCGACCATGCCCTTCATGCGGATGCGGTCGCCCTCCCGGCCGGCAGGATCGACGATGCCGTATTTGTGGGTCTCGGTATCGGGCACGGCCTCCACGCCGATGACGTTGCCGCCCAGCTCCTCATAGGCGGTCACGAGCTGCCTGAGCGCGCCGGGCTCGGCGTCGACGATGACATCGGGCAGCAGGACGGCGAAGGGCTCGTCGCCGACGATGTCGCGCGCGCACCAGACGGCGTGGCCGAGGCCCAGCGGCTGCATCTGGCGGGTGAAGCTCATCTCCCCGGCGGTGGCCAGTTCGGCGTTCATCATCTCCAGGATCTCGGTCTTGCCCTTGGCCAGAAGCTGGGCCTCCAGCTCGATCTGGTGGTCGAAGTAGTCCTCGATCGCGCCCTTGGAGCGCCCCGTGACGAAGACGATGTGCTCGATGCCCGCCTCGCGCGCCTCCTCGACGATGTAGGACAGGATCGGCCGGTCGACGACGTTCAGCAGTTCCTTGGGCGTGGTCTTGGTGCCGGGCAACACGCGGGTGCCCAGACCGGCGACGGGCAGCACCGCCTTCCTGAGGCGGCGGGGGGGCGAGGTCATGCAGAGGTCCTGAGAAAGCGTCGTCGTCCCAGCCTAACGCATGATTTGGCCAAACGCTCGCCTGTTAACCACCGTCGCTCCCCCGTCACGCGAACGCGGCATGGTCATTGCGGCTCAGCGAGCGAGCCGTGCCTTTCTGGCACAGCCCGTGACAAGCAAGGGGAATGGGGCCATGGCCACCGACATCGACCTCCACCTGGGCCGCCGCCTGCGCCGCCGTCGTCGCCTTCTGGGCCTGACGCAGCAACAACTCGCCGTCCAGGTCGGCATCCGCTTTCAGCAGATCCAGAAATATGAGTGCGGGGCCAATCGCATCTCGGCCGCCCGCCTGTGGCAACTGGCCGAGGCGCTGGAGACCCCGATCAGCTACTTCTACGACGGCCTGTCCGAGGCGCTGGAGAAGAAGGACAGCCCGGGCCCCCAGGGCGGCGAGATGTTCAGCCGCAAGGAAACGCTGGACCTGATCCAGGCCTATTACCAGCTGGGCGAACGCCCGCGCCGGCGCCTGCTGGACCTGGCCAAGTCGCTGCACACGGATGGCGAACAAGCCGCCTGATCACGGCGACGTCGTCTGTCCGGGCAAGAAAAAGGGCCGCTCCGGTTCCCGGGGCGGCCCTGATCTGCTTTCCCTGAAGTCCTTACCTCAGCTGTCGAGGAAGCTGCGCAGCTTGCGCGACCGGCTGGGGTGCTTGAGCTTTCTCAGCGCCTTGGCCTCGATCTGACGGATGCGTTCGCGGGTGACCGAGAACTGCTGGCCGACCTCTTCCAGGGTGTGGTCGGTGTTCATGCCGATGCCGAAGCGCAT
>JADCBH010000191.1 GCA_020253595.1 Brevundimonas sp. | reverse complement strand
TGGGGTTCGACGTCGCCGCGATCGATGCCTCGTCCGAGAATATCGGCACCGCCCGGGCCCATGCCGAGCAGATGGGGCTGGACATCGCCTATCGCGCCGCCACGGTCGAGCAGATTGAGGCAGAAGGTGCGGGCCCGTTCGACGTCGTTCTGGTGCTCGAGATCATCGAACACGTGGCGGACCCAGAGGCCTTCATCCGCACCTGTTCCCGCCTCGTGGCCCCGGGTGGGCTGATGATCGTGGCCACCCTGAACCGCACACTGAAGTCGCTGGCGCTGGGCAAGGTGGCGGCCGAGTATGTCCTGCGCTGGGTTCCGGCCGGGACCCACGACTGGAACCAGTTCCTCAAACCCGACGAGATCCGGGCGATGCTCTCGCAGGAGCCGCTCACCGTCCATGGGCCGTTCGGCGTGGCCTACGATCCGCTGAGGGACCGCTGGACGCTGGGCGAGGACGCCGACGTCAACTTCTTCATGACGGCCACGCGGGACTGAGCCTTACGAAGGTTTCATCCAGCTTGCGGACTTGTAACGGGAATCCGCAGCGTGGCCGTGGGATGGATCGGGCCTCATTGGAGGAGGACCCCATGCGAAAGATCATCACCGTCACCGCCCTGGCCATCGCCGCTCTGGCGACATCGGCCTGCGTCACCGTCATCGATGCTGGAGATTCCCGCGACTACGGCTGGAGCGGCGAAGGTGCCCAGCCCTTCGACGGAGCCCGTGACGAATGCCGCGAACGGGCCGGTCGCGCCGAGGGAACGACCGCCTTCGTCCAGTGCATGGCCGAGAAGGGCTGGACCCGCACCGTCGACTGATCCGCTTCGACTCCGCCCGCCGGGTCAGCCGGCGGGCACCCCCACCACCTCGTCGACCGAGCCCGTCGTGACCGGGTGATAGCCCGGCCGCGCCTGGGCATAGAGGCGGGTCGCGATGGGCCGCCCCCAGTCGCCCTCGGCCCACAGGCTGGTGAACAGGGGCAGGACGAATTTGCGCCGTCCCTGCGTCGTCAGGAACCGTTCCAGCGTAGGAACGGCGGGCTGGTAGCGGTGGGCGACCGCGATCTGCAGCCAGGCGAACAGGACTTCGGCGTTGCCTTCATTTCGCAGGTTCAGCGTCGTCTCCAGATCGGCCAACTGCGGTGCCGTCAGCCAGTCGCGGGATGACGCGGCTCCGGTCGGACGCCAGGCCAGGAAGTGCTGCCGCTCCTGCGTCGACCAGCGTCGCCACGGAATGGCTGAGGCCGGACCCCGGTCCACATAGAAGGCCCGCGCGGCCTGATCGACGGCGGTGAAGGCGGGCGAGGTCGGGGCCTGGGCGTTGGACGGCAGGCCCGGCTGGTCGATCCAGGCCTCCAGCATCAGTTGCTGCTCCAGCGCGGCGTCGCCCTGGATCAGGTTGGCGCGGATGTCGGCGAGGAAGCCGTCCGTCGTCATCGGCCGGAAGGCGTTCCGCTCGAAATAGCCCGTCAGCCAGGCGTCGAACCGTTCACGCCCGACGATCCGTTCAATGGTGCGCAGGAAGGCCGCGCCCTTTTCATAGGCGATGTCCGTCAGGCCATCGTCGGGATCACGACCTGTCAGATCGAGCCGCAGCCGGGTGTCGGCGGGGGGCAGATCGGCGAGCGTCGTCTGGAGATCGTTCCAGCCCAGAACCTGCAGCATCTGGGCGCGTTCGCGGCCATAGACCGCCTCCATGATGCGGTTCTCGAAATAGACGGTGAAGCCTTCATTCAGCCAGAAGTCGGCCCAGGTGGCGTTGGTCACCAGATTGCCGGACCAGCTGTGCGCCAGCTCGTGGGCGACCAGCGAAACCAGCGAACGATCACCCGCCACGATGGTGGGGGTGGCGAAGGTCAGGCGGGGGTTCTCCATGCCGCCGAAGGGGAAGGACGGCGGCAGGATCAGCAGGTCATAGCGACCCCAGCGATAGGGGCCGTAGAGACCCTCGGCCGCATCCACCATCTGGCGCAGTTCGGCGAACTCATTGCGCGCCGCTTCAAGGCGGCTGGGCTCGGTCCAGACACCGACATCCTCGCCCACCTCTGCGAAGGCCAGGTCGCCGACGGCGATGGCCATCAGATAGGGCGGGACCGGATTGGTCATTCGGAAGCGATAGGTCCGCATTCCCTCGCCCGCCTCTTCGCCATCGGGCGTCAGCATCTCGGCGGACATGGTGGCCTTCAGCGCCTCGGGCACGGTGATCCGGGCCGAATAGGTCTGGCGGATGCCGGGGCTGTCCTGGGTCGGGACCCAGGTGCGGGTCAGGATGGCCTGGCCCTGGCTGAACAGGAAGGGCTGGGTCCCGCCCGCCGTCTGGGCGGGGGTCAGCCACTGGAGCGCCGCCGCATCCGGACGGGTGGCATAGGTGACGACGATCTTCTGCGTCTCGTCGGCATCGAAGGCCGGGACGGTGATGGTCAGGGCCCGACCCAGGATCGGATCGTCCTGCCCAAGGGCAAAGGCCAGCGGACTGCCGTCCTCGTCGGCGACGGAGCGGATTTCGAGATTGCGGACGTCGAGGATCAGTTGGGTCGCCCCCGGCTCTCCCGTGACGTCCAGCGTGGCCGTTCCGGACAGGGTTTGAGCCTCGAAATCGGCGGTCAGGTCGAGGTCGACGTGCTTGACCCGGGCGATCTCCGGCCGGGCATAAGAGTGGATGTCGCGCACGTAGGGCACGGGGGCGGTGGCGGAAGCCGGAAGCGGAGGCATGTCGGACCGGGGCTCTCCCAGACCGTCACACCCCGACAGGACGGCGGCGAGCGCGAGGGCGGACGCCATCATGGCGAGACGGGCGCGGGACATGGGCGACTCCAACTGGGGCGGCCCGTAGCGAGCCCCGAAAGCATGGCCAAATCAAGGGGTGGGGCGGCGAGCGACGAAAGCGACGGGGTCGAAAAACAGACGCTGAATACTCTGAAATGTCTGCAATCCCCCGGCCGAATATGAACGACGGAGACACTGTACACCGCCGCTCCATAAGAAACGGACGCAGCCTAGCCTGCGGCTGTCACCGGGGGCGCGTTCCGGGCCACGAACAGCCGACCCTCCTCGGCGACAAGGACGAAGCCGAGTGCGATGAAGCCGCAGACCGTGATGCCGATCGCCATGGGCGCGGCCGATCCGTTGAACTGCTGGCCGATGAAGAAGCCCGCCAGCGAGCCGAACACGGTGGAGATGAAGCCCTGAGCCGACGAGGCCGTGCCCGCGATATGGCCCATCGGCTCCATCGCCATGGCCCCGAAGTTTCCGGCGATGAAGCCGAAGCAGAACATGGTCAGGCCCTGAAGCACACCGAAGGTCCAGATCGTCTCGTGCCCCGAAAGCGCGACAGCCGCATGGAGGGCACCGAACCCGATGAAGCCCAGCAGTGCCGTGTGCCCGATCAGGCGCGAGCCCAGCCGTTCGACCAGCCGTGCGTTCAGGATGGAGGCCAGTGCAATACCCGAGGCGATGGCTGCGAAGGCTCCGGCGAAGGCGTCCGGGGCCTCGAACACGTCAAAGAAGATCTGCTGCGAGGAGTTGATGAAGCCGAACAGCGCCCCGGTGATGGCCGTCATGGCCAGGGTGTAGCCAATGGATTGGCGATTGGTGATCGCCTCGGCGAAGGCGCGCAGGATGCGTCCTGCCTCGACCGGCTGGCGAAACTCCGGATGCAACGTTTCGGGGAGGCGGAGCGCGATCCAGACGATCAGGGCGAAACCGGCGACGCCCAGAAGGCCAAAGATCGCTTCCCACGGCGCGACCAGCAGAACCGCCTGACCCAGGGTGGGTGCGATGATCGGCACGCCCAGGAAGACGAGGAAGCTGAGCGACATGACCCGCGCCATGGTCCGCCCGGAGTACCGGTCCCGCACGATGGAGACGGCCAGCACGCGTGTCGCGGCCGTGCCCATGCCCTGACCGATGCGCGCCAGGATCAGGGTCTCGAACGTCGGCGCCAGCATGGCGATGACGCTGAACACCACATAGACGCCGATGCCGAGCAGGATCAGGGGCTTGCGCCCAAACCGGTCGGCCAGCGGCCCATAGACGATCTGCATCGCGCCGAAGCCCAGCAGATAGGCGGTGATGATCCACTGGCGGCTGTTCTCGTTGGCGATGCCCAGTGCCTCGCCGATCTGCGGCAGGGCCGGCAGCATGATGTCGATCGACAGGGCGTTGATGGCCATCATCGACGCGATCAGGCAGACGAACTCAGGGAACCCCAATCCGCTTGGGTCTTGCCCCTTCGCGGGCGGAGCGACGGCGTCGGGGGAGGTCATTCCGGCCAGATGCGCGGGCGCTGCGACAGGCACAACCGCTGCGTCGTCACTTTCTGCAACGGCGTTCGAGGCTCAGGGCGTGAAAACGAGGGTGCGGGCGAACTGAAGGTCGCGCGGACCCGGCTCGACCTGTGCGCCGTTCATCAGCGTGATGGCCGCCTCGCCAAAGCCCAGGCCGGGGTGGGTCTCATCCATCACGCGGCAGTCCTC
>JADCBH010000190.1 GCA_020253595.1 Brevundimonas sp. | reverse complement strand
CATGACCTCTCTCAGGACGCTCGCGGTCGCCTGCGCGCCGCTGGCTTTCGCTCTCGCCATTGCCCCGGTCGCCGAGGCCCAGGGCCGGCCCACGCCGGTTCGGCCTGTGACCTTCGTCGCCTCGGCCCAGCCGGGCGGGACGCTGGTCTTGCCGCTGCGCTCGGCCACGGATCTGGAGAGCCGGGCCGGCCTGCTGGACGCGGCCTCGCGCGCCATGATCGCCCGGGCCCTGGAGCAGGGCGGCTTTGGCTATGGCCCGCGTGACGTCCAGACGCTGCGCGGTTTTGAGGCCTTTGATCGGGTGGTGATCGTCGGGCTGGGCGACGACGCCCTGTCGGCCCAGACGGCCGGCCGCGCGGTCGGCCGGGCGCTGGCCACCGTCGACGGGCCGGTGACGCTGATGGCCACCGGGCTCGAGGACACCGCGGTGGCGGAGTTGGCGACCGGCTTTGGCATGGGCGGCTATCGCTCGGACCTCTACAACACCACCCGCGCTGCCACGGTCGTCACGCCTCTGACCGTGGTCAGCGACGCGGACGAGGCCGAGGCGGCCTATCGGCGCGGCGCCGCCCTGGTCGAAGGGCTGGCCTTCTCCCGCGACCTGGCCAACGAACCGGCCAACGTCATCTATCCCGAGACCTTCGTCGAACGCACCCGCGCCGCCTTCCAGGGCATCCGTGGGGTCGAGATCACCGTGCTGGACGAGCGCGAAATGGAGCGGATGGGCATGGGCGCCATCCTCGGCGTCGGACGCGGATCGGAACGTCCGCCGCGCATGCTGGCGGTCCACTATCGGGGGGCGGGTGCCCCTGACGGCGGCCCCATCGTTCTGGCCGGCAAGGGCATCACCTTCGACACCGGCGGCATCTCCATCAAGCCGTCGGCCGGCATGGGCGACATGAAGATGGACATGTCCGGCGCCGGCTCGGTGGTCGGGGCTGTTCTGGCGCTGGCCCGCTCCGAGGCCCCGGTCAACGTGGTCGCCATCGCCGCCCTGGCCGAGAACATGCCGGACGGCGCGGCCATCCGCCCGGCCGACGTCCTGACCGCCTACAACGGCCGCACCATCGAGATCATCTCGACCGATGCGGAAGGCCGTCTGGTGCTCGCCGACGCCGTGGCCTGGGCCGATGACACGATGAACCCGGCCGCCATCGTCGACATCGCCACCCTGACCGGTGCGGTCGGCACGGCTCTGGGCGATGACTACGCGGGCCTGTTCAGCCGCCATGACGCCCTGGCCGATCAGCTGGACGCGGCGGGCCGGGCCACCGGGGAACGGCTGTGGCGACTGCCGCTCAGCCCGACCTATGCGCGCGACACCTCCTCGACCATCGCCGACATCAAGAACTCGGGCGACGGCGGCGCCGGGGCGGGCACTGGCGCCCACTTCATCGGCTTCTTCATCCGGCCCGAGACGCCCTGGGCGCACCTGGACATCGCCGGTGTCGACAACGCCGGGGCCGACGCCCTCAACCCGGTCGGGGCGACGGGCTTCGGCGTGCGTCTGCTGGAAGCCTTTGTGCGCGACTGGCGTCCGGTCCCGCGCGAACCGGGCACGGCCGGCGACTGATCGAGGAACGATCCGGCCGGATGCCAGACGCGTCCGGCCGGCTGTTCGTCAGACGTCCACGCTCTTGTCCCGGCGACGAACGACGGCCGAAGTCTCGCATGTCGTGAAGATCGTCATTGTCTTCATCGCCATGTCCATCATGTCACGCCGAAAATGTCTCGCTTTTGCCTGGGCCCGGTGAGAGCCGTCAGACGTCCACGGCGGCGTCCAGGGCGTTCTCCTGGATGAAGTCGCGGCGGGGTTCGACCACGTCGCCCATCAGCTTGGCGAACAGGTCGTCGGCGTCGTCGGCGTGGTGGACCTTGACCTGCAGCAGGGTGCGGGCGTTGGCGTCCAGCGTCGTTTCCCACAGCTGGTCGGGGTTCATCTCGCCCAGACCCTTGTAGCGCTGGATCGACAGGCCCTTCTTGCCGGCGTCCAGCACGGCGGTCAGCAGATCGAGCGGCCCGCGCACGTCCACGCTCTTGTCGCGGCGGCGATAGATGGCCGGGCTCTCGAACAGGCCCTCGAAGGCCGCCGCCCGCTCGGCCAGACGCCGGGCGTCCAGCGACCGGATCAGCTGTTCCTCCAGCACGATGGTCTCCTTCACCGCGCGGCGCGTGCGGGCGAAGACGACTGCGCCCTGTTCGCCGGGCTCGCCGGTCCAGGCCCCGTCGCCTTCTTCGGCATACAGGTTCAGGCGGTCGGCGGCGGCGGCCGCGCGGGTGGCCAGATCGGCGTCAGGGGCGAACAGGCCCGCCAGCGCCGCCTGCTCGATGGCGAAGGTCGGGGCCCGCTGGCTCAGGCGATCCACGCCCGCCTTGAAGGCCTTGGCCTCGCGCACCAGGGCCATCAGGTCCTGGCCGATGCGACGCTCGCCCGAGCGGAAGTCCAGCTCGGCCTCGGTGGAGCCTTCCTCGATCAGGTAGGCGTCCATCTCGGACTGGTCCTTGAGGTAACGGGACTGCTTGCCCTTGGCGACCTTGTAGAGCGGCGGCTGGGCGATGAAGACGTGGCCGCGCTCGATCAGTTCGGGCATCTGCCGATAGAAGAAGGTCAGCAGCAGGGTGCGGATGTGGGCGCCGTCGACGTCGGCGTCGGCCATCAGGATGATCTTGTGATAGCGCAGCTTGTCGGCGTTGAAGTCGTCACGGCCGATGCCGGTGCCGAGCGCCAGGATGAGCGTGCCGATCAGGTCCGACGACAGCATCCGGTCAAATCGCGCCCGCTCAACGTTCAGGATCTTGCCCCGCAGCGGCAGGACGGCCTGGTTCTCGCGGTTCCTCGCCTGCTTTGCCGAGCCGCCGGCCGAATCGCCCTCGACGATGAACAGTTCGGACTTGGCCGGATCACGCTCCTGACAGTCGGCCAGCTTGCCGGGCAGCGAGCTGATATCCATCGCCGACTTGCGCCGGGTCAGGTCGCGGGCCTTCCTCGCCGCTTCACGCGCCGAGGCCGCCTCGATGATCTTGGCGGTGATCAGCTTGGCCTCGACCGGGTGCTCCTCGAACCAGGTCGACAGACCTTCGGAGCACAGGGCCTCGACCGCCGGACGGACTTCCGACGACACCAGCTTGTCCTTGGTCTGGGACGAAAACTTGGGGTCCGGCACCTTGACCGACAGGACGCAGGTCAGGCCTTCGCGGGCGTCTTCGCCGGTCGGGGCGACCTTTTCCTTTTTCAGCGCGCCCGAGCTTTCCATGTAGGCGCCCATGACGCGGGTCAGGCTGGCGCGGAAGGCCGACAGGTGGGTGCCTCCATCCCGCTGGGGGATGTTGTTGGTGAAGCACAGCATGGTCTCGTGGTAGCTGTCGTTCCACCACAGGGCGAGGTCGAGCTCGACCCCCTCCTTCTTGCCGCGAATGACGATGACGTCCTTCAGGATCGGGGCCTTGGACTTGTCCAGGTGGCGCACGAAGGCCTCGACCCCGCCTTCATAGTGCAGGATCTCCTCGAAGGGCTCGGCGTGGCGGTGGTCCTGAAGCTTGATGACCACGCCCGAGTTCAGGAAGGCCAGCTCGCGCAGCCGGTGCTCCAGCGTCTTCAGGTCGAAGTCGATGTGGCTGAAGGTCGTGACCGACGGATAAAAGGTCACCTGGGTGCCCGACAGGGTCTGACCCGCCTTGGCCCCGTCCGTGCGGATCGGGGCGTCGCCGGTGACGCGCAGGGATTGGACCGTGTCGCCGCGCTCGAAGCGCATCTCGTGGCGCTTGCCGTTGCGGAAAATGACCAGCTTTAGCCAGTCCGACAGGGCGTTGACCACCGACACGCCAACGCCGTGCAGGCCGCCGGAGACCTTGTAGGAGTTCTGGTCGAACTTCCCGCCCGCGT
>JADCBH010000019.1 GCA_020253595.1 Brevundimonas sp. | reverse complement strand
TCTTCCGATCTTGACGAACTCGCCCGATCGAAAGCGGAAGTCGTCAGGGCGCGCCACGCGGAAGCTGAACAGCTGTGGCGTCCAGTGATGGACCCAGGTCACCTCCAGCTCGTGGAAGGCCGATGGTCGCGCGGGCGGCGGGGACAGGGCGGCGTCGGTCATTTCGCGTGTCTTAGGGGTTCGACGGGCGTAGCGAAAGGCGGTGCGACATCACTCTGTCGCTCCGGGGAAGGGTGACGACAGAGGAATCCGTCGCTAGCGTCACTGCCATGCGCACCCTTCTTCTTGCTTCCTCGATCCTGCTGGCCGCGACCACCGCCGCGGCCCAGGCCTCAGAGCCCACCATCCTGACGCCCGAGCGGGTCTTCGCCAATCCCGCCCTGAATGGCCCCGTCGCCCAGGGTGTCAGCCTCTCACCGGACGGCGAGCTGGTCGCGTTTCTGAGAGCACGCGAGGACGACGTCTCGGTGCTGGACCTGTGGGCCGCACCGACCGGGGAGGGGGAGCCGTTCAAGCTGATCGATGCCCGGGCCCTTGTCCCCGATGCGGGCGAGCTGTCGGAAGCAGAGAAGGCGAGGCGTGAGCGGATGCGCATCAGCCAGCGCGGCGTGGTCGAGTATTCCTGGGACGAGCAGGGCCGCTACATCCTGGCCCCGCTGGAAGGCGACATTTTCCTGGCCAGCCGGGAAGGCGGCGACATCCGCCGCCTGACCGAGACCGAGGCGGATGAGATCGATGCCAAGGTGAGCCCTCAGGGCAACTTCGTCAGCTTCGTGCGCGACCAGGACCTCGTGATCATCAACCTGGCTGACGGGCAGGAGCGGCCCGTCACAACAGACGGCGAGGGACTGATCACCTGGGCCACGGCCGAGTTCATCGCCCAGGAGGAAATGGACCGGGATACCGGCTACTGGTGGAGTCCCGACGAGCGGTTCATCGCGCTGCAACGGACCGACGAGTCCACAGTCGACATCATCCCGCGCCTCGACATCACGGGTGGCGGGGCCGCCGTAATCGAGCAACGCTATCCGCGTGCCGGGCGGCCGAATGCGGTGGTCGAGCTGTGGGTCCAGGATGTGGCCTCGGGCCAGAGGATCAAGGTCGATCTGGGCGAGAACGCCGACATCTATCTGGCACGGGTCAACTGGGCGACGGACGGCTCGGTTCTGTATGTGCAGCGTCAGTCGCGCGATCAGCAAACGCTGGACCTGCTGCGCGTCGACCCGGCGACGGGCGCGTCCCGCGTCATCGCGACACAGACCTCGGACGCCTGGGTGCCCCTGACCCACGACTTCAGGGCGCTGAAGGATGGGCGCTTCATCTGGTCGGACGAAAGCACCGGCTGGCGACACCTCTATCTGTTCGACACCGATGGCCGAAAAATCCGCGCCATCACCTCCGGCGAATGGCCGGTCAAGGCGCTGAACGGAATCAACGAGGAGACCGGTGAGGTCTTCTTCACGGCCTCCATGCGGGACGGCCGTGAGTATCCCATCGAGCAGCAACTGTTCCGTACCAGCCTGACGACTGACGGTGCACCGGTCGCCGTGACGCCTCGGGGTGGCTGGTGGTCGGCGAACATGAACCGGACAGCGACCGCCTATGTCGGCAACTACAACGATCTGAGGACGCCGCCGCGCTCGGGGCTCTATGCGGCTGATGGGTCTTTTGTGCGCTGGATCGAGGAGAATGCGCTGGATGGGGACCACCCGTTCACGCCGTTCATCTCTCGCCGACCGACCGTCGAGTTCGGCACACTGGAAAGCGCCGGCCACACCCTGGTCTGGCAGATGGCCAGGCCCGTCGATTTCGATCCGAGCCGGACCTATCCTGTGGTGATGCAGGTCTATGGCGGACCGAGCGGCGGGGGCGTGCGCAACGGCTGGCTGCCAGCGACCACCCAGCTGCTGACAGAGGCCGGATATCTGGTCTTCCGTCTCGACAACCGGGGCGAAGGCGACCGTTCAGCCGCGTTCAAGCAGGCGCTGTATCTGACGATGGGGCAGCCGGAGATCGCGGATCAGGTGCTCGGCGCGAACTACCTGAGATCGCTTCCCTATGTGGATGACAGACGGATCGCGGCGATGGGTTGGAGCTATGGCGGCTTCATGACCCTGCATATGCTGACGGAGCCCGAGATGGGCCTGGCGGCCGCCATCTCGGGTGCGCCGGTTACCGACTGGAGCCTCTACGACACCCACTACACCGAGCGTTTCATGTCGACGCCGGAAGCGAATGCCGAGGGCTATGCGGAGTCTGATGTCGTGGATCAGTTGGACCGCATGACGGGCCGGCTGCTGCTCCTGCACGGCATGGCCGACGACAACGTCATCTTCGAGAACGCGACGCGGGTCATCGATGCGCTCCAGGCCTCCAGCACGCCGTTCGAGATGATGCTCTATCCCGGCCAGCGCCACGGCATCCGGGGCAATGAGCGTCAACTGCAGCAATGGCGGACCTATCTCGACTTCCTGGACCGAACGATCGGGTCGAGGGCCGCTTCGGATCAGGACAGTCAGGAACCCTGACGGTGAAAAGCGGTGAAGCGACCATGGAACGACTGTTCATCCGCTTCGCGACCCTGACCGCGAAAGTCGCGGGAAAGCCTTGGACTTTCATCCTCTGCCTGGCGGTCGTCCTGACCTGGGCCGTCACCGGACCCCTGTTTGGGTTCAGCGAGACCTGGCAGCTGGTGATCAACACTGGCACCACCATCGTGACCTTCCTGATGGTGTTCCTGATCCAGAATACCCAGAACCGTGATGGTGCCGCGATGCAGGCCAAGCTGGATGAGCTCATCTTTGCGGTGAACAAGGCTGATGAACGCTTCATCGGCATCGAGCATCTCACGGAGCGCGAGCTGGATCTGATTCTCGAGGAGGTCGAGAAGCGGGGCCAGGAGGTGCATGCGGGTCTTCCCGCTCGGCCGATCCGCGGACGTGGCGCGGGTCGGGCACAGGAGCCGCTCGCATCGCATCCTGCCAAGCCCGGGGAAACTTTAGCTTCGAAATCTCGGTAGGCGCTCCGGATCGCCCTGCCGGGTGAGGTCTTAACCCTGTTCCACAACCGCGGGGGGCCTCCGCTTGCGTGGGTGCTCGAACAGTTTTCTACGTTGAAGGAGACGTTAGGAATTCGGTAACCAGTTTCCATGCGACGCGCTCTGCACATTGGCCTGTTTATCGGCACCCTTCTTGGCGTTAGCGCCTGTGCCACCGCCGACGATGGCGCTCGCGGCTCCTATGGCTCGATCGAGGCCGGCCGGACGAACTGATCTCTCCGATCAAGGAATTCGTGGCGAAAGCCGCTGCTTTCGGCTAGGAGCAACCAGCGGACGTCGACTGCTGCGCCGCGCCGGGTTTCCTCCCCCTAGATGTTAGCCATCGCCATCGTCGTCGTTTTGCTGCTCGTGTTGCTCAACGGCCTGTTCGCCATGACCGAGCTGGCGGTCGTCTCCTCCCGAAAGTCCAAGCTGCAGAGCCGGGCAGAGCGCGGCGATCGTGGCGCGCGCGCCGCGCTGAAGCTCTCGGAAGACCCGACCCATTTCCTGTCGGCCGTTCAGGTTGGCATCACACTGATCGGCATTCTGGCGGGTGCCTATGGTCAAGCGGCTATCGCGGGCGAGCTGACCCGCATCATTGAGTCGGCCTTTCCTGCAGCGGAGAGCTGGGCGGAAATCGCCTCGACCGCAGTCGTCGTCGTCGGCATCACCTACGTGTCGCTGATCGTCGGGGAGCTGGTACCCAAGCGCCTGGCCCTGATTTTCCCGGAAGCGATCGCCGCCAAGACCGCTGGGCCGATCTCGACGCTGGCGATCGTGCTGCATCCCTTTGTTTCTCTCCTGACGGCCTCCACATCGGGCATCCTCAAGATCATGGGTGTCAAGGACCGCGACGGCTCCGACGTCACCCAGGAAGAAGTCGAGACCATGATCGCCGAGGGCACTTCGGCCGGCCTTATCGAGCCCGAGGAACAGGAGATGATCGAGGAGATCCTGACGCTCGGCGACCGCCCGATCCGGGTGGCGATGACGCCGCGTCACGAGGTGTTCTGGGTCGCGCTCGACGACACCGAGGAGCTTCTCAGAGAAGAGGTGCGCACTTGCCCGTACAGCCGCATCGTTGTGGCCCGGGAGAACGACGTCGATAACCCGATCGGCGTGGTCCACAAGAAAGACCTGTTGGACAGCCTGTTGGACAACGGCGAGTTCAACATCGAAAAGCATGTGCAGACGCCTGCCTTCATTCCGCAATCGACCTCGGTGCTGAAGGCGCTGGAGATCCTGAAGTCCTCCAAGGTCCACATGGCCTTCCTGGTCGACGAGTTCGGCGCCTTCGAGGGCGTGGTGACGGCGACCGACCTGCTTGAGATGATCGCGGGCGACTTCAACGAGGGGCACGACGAGGGCGAGCAGCTGATCCGCCAGCGCGAGGACGGAACCTGGCTGGTCGACGGCCAGATGGATCTGGACGAACTGGCCGATGAGCTGGGAGAGGACTTCGGCGAGAACGAGGGCTTCCACACCATTGCGGGTCTGGTGCTGCACCAGTTGTCGCGTGTGCCCCAGGAGGGCGAAGTGCTGCAGCTGGGCCGGTTTGAGGTCGAGGTCATCGACATGGACGACCGCCGCATCGACAAGCTGCTGTTCAAGCAGGTCGTGAAGCCGGAAGATGAAGCCGAGGCCAATGCGGCGCGGTTCGAAGACTGATCCGGCTTGAAAACGCCAGCGCGGTAAGGCATAGCCCCCGGTCTGGCGAACCGACGCGCCGATGGGTTCGCCCCCACGGCGCGTTCGTTTTTGTCTAGGAGTTTAGCTCAGTTGGTAGAGCACCGGTCTCCAAAACCGGGGGTCGTGGGTTCGAGTCCCCCAACTCCTGCCATTTTCCCCTCTGTTCCCGCGGCCTGGGCGTCCCCATCTGCGGGGCCGGATCAAGCGTAAGAAGAAGACTTAACCCACGATGGCCAAGTCCAGGTTCACAGGCGGACGTCGCACCGGAAACCCGGCGGCGGGCGCGCGTCCCCAGACGGCCGGCAACGCAGCTGCGACCACGGTCACCGTCGATGACGCGGCGCCGAAGAAGCGGACCAGCCCGGCCCAGTTCTTCAGCCAGGTGCGCGCCGAAGGTCGCAAGATCGTATGGCCTAGCCGCAAGGAGACCTGGATCACCTCGGTGATGGTGTTCATCATGGTGGCCATCGCGGCGGCCTTCTTCTGGATCGTGGATTGGGTGCTCGGCTACCTGTCCACGCTCGTCCTCGCCATCGGCCAATAAGAAAAAAGAAGGATCGCGCCCGTGACGGATGCAGCGCCCGAACTGAAGGCTCCGGCCAACCCACGCCACAAGTGGTACATCGTCCACGCTTATTCGAACTTCGAGAAGAAGGTCGCCCAGCACATTCGCGACCAGGCCAGGCAGCGCGGGCTTGAGGAGTGCTTCTCCGAAATCCTGGTGCCCACCGAGGACGTCGTCGAGATCCGCCGCGGCCGCAAGGTGAACTCCGAGCGCAAGTTCTTCCCCGGCTATGTGCTGGTGAAGATGGACCTGACCGACGACGCCTATCACCTGGTCAAGGACACCCCCAAGGTGACCGGGTTCCTTGGAGCCGCCGGCGGCACCAAGCCGCTGCCGGTCAGCGAGCGTGAAGTTCAGAACATCATCGGCGCCGTTGAAGAAGGCGTCGAGCGTCCCAAGCCCACAATCCGCTTCGACATCGGCGAGACCGTCAAGGTTATCGACGGCCCCTTCGCCAGCTTCGACGGCCAGGTGGAGAGCGTCGACGAGGATGCCGCCCGCTTGCGCGTCGCCGTGTCGATCTTCGGCCGTCCCACGCCGGTCGACCTGGAATACAGCCAGGTGGAGAAGGTCGCGGCCTGACGTTCGACGTCTCCTCCCTATGCAAAGCATGGGGAGGTGGCTCGGAGCCTAGCGGAGAGACGGAGGGGTTCTTCCCACGCTCGGCTAATCGCTTCCGGTTCAAGAACCCCTCCACCGCTTCGCGGTCCCCCTCCCCATTCGCCAAGCAGCGAACAGGGAGGAGACGTTGCGCTGCCGCCACCACCCTGCTACAGGCCCGCCTTCGCTTTTCCGGCCCGCCGGATCTGCGGGAAATCCGTGGGAGGCAGCCATGCCGCACCACGGCTCATCCGCCACGATTGAGTTCGCGGCTACATAGGAGAGACCAATGGCCAAGAAGATTCTGGGCTATATCAAGCTGCAGGTGCCCGCGGGCTCTGCGACCCCGTCGCCGCCGATCGGGCCGGCGCTGGGTCAGCGCGGCGTCAACATCATGGGCTTCGTCAAGGAGTTCAACGCCCGCACCGAGAAGGAAGTGAAGGGCACGCCCCTGCCGACGGTCATCACCGTCTATCAGGACAAGAGCTTCACCTTCGTCACCAAGACCCCGCCGGCCACGCACTATCTGAAGCAGGCCGTCGGCATCACCTCGGGTGCCAAGCTGACGGGCCGCGAGACGGTCGGCAAGGTCACGCGCACCCAGCTGCGCGAGATCGCCGAGAAGAAGATGAAGGACCTGAACGCCAACGATATCGAGGCTGCGGCCAAGATCATCGAAGGCTCCGCCCGCGCGATGGGCCTGAACGTGGTGGAGGGCTAAGACCATGGCCAAGCAACCCAAGCGCATCCAGGCCTGGAACGTGGACCGTGAGGCCCTGCTTCCGTTCGACGTCGCCATCAAGGCGGTCAAGGACAACGCCAAGGCCAAATTCGACGAGTCGATCGAGATCGCCGTCAACCTGGGCGTCGATCCGCGTCACGCCGATCAGCAGGTCCGTGGCGTGGTGAACCTGCCGTCCGGCACGGGCCGCGACGTCCGCGTCGCCGTCTTCGCCAAGGACGCCAAGGCTGACGAAGCCCGTGCGGCCGGCGCCGAATACGTCGGTGCCGAGGATCTGT
>JADCBH010000189.1 GCA_020253595.1 Brevundimonas sp. | reverse complement strand
GCGATGGCTCCAACGTGCGTGACTGGCTGTTCGTCGACGACCACGCCCGCGCTCTGCAGGCCGTGTTCGAGCGCGGTCGGCCGGGCCAGACCTACAACGTCGGCGGAAATGCCGAGCGCCGGAACATCGAGGTGGTGAAGGCCATCTGCGCCAGCCTGGACCGCAAGCGCCCGCGCGCCGACGGCAAGCTCTATGCGGATCAGATCACCTTCGTCGCCGACCGGCCGGGCCACGACGCCCGCTATGCCATCGACGCCAGCAAGATCCGCGATGAACTGGGTTGGGAACCTTCGGTGACGTTCGAAACGGGCATCGAACAGACCGTCGACTGGTATCTGAACAACCGCGACTGGTGGCAGGCGATCCTCGACAAGCGCTACAAGACAGAGCGTCTGGGCGTGGCGAATGGCTGATGATGTGGTCGACATCCTGATCACCGGCGGGGCCGGGCAAGTTGGGCTGGAACTGGCCCGCGCCGAGTGGCCGACCCACGTCCGGCTACACCTGCCGACCCGGGCCGAGCTGGATCTGGGCGACGCCGACGCGGTTCGCGGCGCCTTCGCCGCGACGCCGTTCAAGGCCGTCATCAACTCCGGCGCCTACACCGCCGTGGACAAGGCCGAGACCGAGGTCGCCGCCGCCTTCGCCGCCAACGCCATGGGGCCCGCCATCCTGGCCGAGGTCACCCGAGCGGCGGGCATTCCCCTGATCCAGGTCTCGACCGACTATGTCTTCGACGGCTCGGGTACGCGCGACTACGCGGAGAGCGATCCGGTCGGGCCGCTGGGCGTCTATGGGGCATCGAAGCTCGCCGGCGAGGTCGCGGTCACGACCGGCAATCCATGCTCGGTGGTCATGCGCACGGCCTGGGTGCTTAGCCCCCATCGCGCTAACTTCCTCAAGACCATGCTGAGGCTGGCCGGCGACCGGCCAGCGCTCCGCGTCGTCGAGGATCAGGAGGGTTGCCCCACCTCGGCGCGCGACATCGCAAACGCCCTGAAGACCATTGCGCTCCGCATGATCGACGATCCGGACGCCCCGACCGGCGTCTATCATTTCGTCAACGCGGGCTCGACCACCTGGGCCGGGCTGGCGCGCGAGATCATGGCCCTTTCGGCCCCGCGCGGCGGGCCCTCGGCGACGGTCGAGGGCATCACCACGGCCGAGTATCCCACCCCCGCGCGGCGCCCCTCGAACAGCCGTCTCGATACGTTCAAGATCACCCGCGACTACGGCATCGCCCCGCGCCCCTGGAAGGACGCGGTCGCCGAGATCGTCGCCGAACTGATACCGGAGACCACACGATGAAGGGCATCATCCTGGCCGGCGGGTCCGGCACCCGGCTGCATCCCATGACGCTGGTCACGTCCAAGCAGCTGATGCCGATCTACGACAAGCCGATGATCTACTATCCGCTCTCGACCCTGATGCTGGCCGGCATCCGCGAAGTGCTGATCATCTCCACCCCGCGCGACGTGCCCAGCTTCCAGGCCCTGCTGGGCGATGGATCGAAATGGGGCATGGACATCCAGTACGCGGTCCAGCCCAGCCCCGACGGCCTGGCCCAGGCCTATATCATCGGCGCGGACTTCGTCGCCGGTGGGCCGTCGTCGCTGATCCTGGGCGACAACATCTTCTACGGCCATGGCATCACAGACCTGTTCACCAGCGCCATGGCCCGGCCTGATGGTGCGACCGTCTTCGCCTATCACGTCAACGATCCGGAGCGGTATGGCGTGGTCGAGTTCGACCGCGACATGCGCGCCCTGTCGATCGAGGAAAAGCCGCCGGTGCCGAAATCGCCCTGGGCGGTCACGGGCCTGTATTTCTACGACGAGCAGGTGGTCGATATCGCCGCCAACCTGAAGCCCTCGGCGCGGGGCGAGCTGGAGATCACCGACGTCAACCGCGAATACCTGGACCGCGGCCAGCTGTCGGTCGAGATCATGGGCCGCGGCTTTGCCTGGCTGGACACCGGCACGCCCGACAGCCTGCTGGAAGCCGCCGAGTTCGTGCGCACCCTGGAGAAGCGCCAGGGCTTCAAGATCGCCTGCCCGGAGGAGATCGCCTTCGATCAGGGTTTCATCGACCGCGCCCAGATGGAGGCCATCGTCACCGCGTTGGGCAAGAGCGACTACGGCCGCTACCTGCGCACCACGGTGCTGGAACGGAAGTGATGGCTCCCACCCGGGCCGCCCTGTTCGGTCTGGCGTGCCTCGGCCTGACCGGCTGCGCTGCGGACCCCGTTCGGAGCCAGACGTTCGATCCGACCGACTTCCTGATCCAGATGGTCTGCGTGGATGAGGCGGACCGGCCGATCTTCGCCGATCCGACGGCCTGTCTCGATCGCCGACGCAAGCTCCGTCCCGGCGAGCCCCTGCCGTATCACAAGGTCGATGTCGGTGGTTACCAGGTCAGCGACAGCTTTCCGGTCCAGGATCCGGATGCCCGGAACTTCGGCAGCGAGACGCTGGCCGTCCAGACCTATTTCTTCACCGACGCCTGGGACCTGGATCCTGCCTTCCCGCGACAGGTGCGGCTCGATCCCGCGCGCGGCGGCTACAACATCATGGGCGCGAACGCCGAATGGGTGGCGTTCCTCGGCACCTCGGACCCCGGCGCCTTTTGGCAGCCGTGGTGGCGCCCGGACTGCGAGCTGGGGGGCTGGCGACTGTTTCCCAACAGCGAGCAAGCCCGCCGGGGCGGCGAGGCCGCTTCGCCCACGACGTTTGCGCCCAACTGC
>JADCBH010000188.1 GCA_020253595.1 Brevundimonas sp. | reverse complement strand
CCCTGCGGAATGGACTGGCCGGCGCGGACCTGAAGGAGCTCGGCATCCCCTCGGTCGAGGAGACTGTCGCGCGCTACGTCGAGAAGACTGGATCCCCGCCGCCCGCCAATCTGGACTGGCTCTTCGCCTACAACCTGTTCCGGCTTGCCGCGATCTGCCAGGGCATCGCCGGTCGCGTTCGCGATGGCACAGCGGCCTCGGCCCATGCCCGCACGATGGCTGCGCAGGTCGAGCCCCTCGCGGCGGGGGCCTGGAGCTTCGCTAGGAAAGCCGGTGCCTGAGGTGGTGAGTGCGCTCAAGGAGCGAAGCTCGGTGAGCTCAGCGCTAGCGCCTACAGGAAGCTATAAGGGTCCACGTCGACACTGAGGCGCACGGAGGCCGGGACCTTTACCCGCGCCAGCCAGGCGCGCAGGAAGCCCTGCAGGTCCACGTCGCGGTCCGCTCGCACCAGCAATCGCTTCCGGCGTCGCCCTCGCACAAGCGCCAGCGGTGCATCAGCGGGGCCGTAGACCTCCAGCCGTTCGGCGTTGGGGATGGCGGCCGCCAGGGCCGAGGCCACGCGTTCGACCGCGCCGGCGTCCTCACCCGACAGGATGATCGCGGCCAGCCGCCCATGGGGTGGCAGGGACGCCATCTCCCGTTCGGCCATCTCGGCTTCCACGAAGGCGTCGCGGTCGCCGGCCGCCAGCGCCATCAGTACGGGATGCTCGGGTGTCCAGGTTTGAAGGATCGCGCGGCCGGGTCGGTCGGCGCGTCCGGCCCGTCCTGTCGCCTGGGTCAACAGTTGAAACGTCCGCTCCGCTGCCCGCAAATCGCCGCCTCTGAGTCCGAGGTCCGCATCCACCACACCGACTAGGGTCAGGCGCGGAAAGTTGTGCCCTTTGGCGGCGGCCTGGGTGGCGACCAGTATGTCGATCTCACCATCCGTCATGCGCTGGATCAGGGCGCGCGCGGCCTTGCCGTCGGGCACGGTGTCGGAGCTGAACACGGCCGTGCGGGCGTCGGGGAACAGCAGCCGCACCTCCTCCTCTACCCGCTCGACGCCCGGCCCGACCGAAACGAGCGTGTCCTCGGCCCCGCAAGCCGGACAGGACTTCGGACGCGGCATGGAGAAGCCCGTCAGATGGCAGATCAGCCGGCCGGTATAGCGATGCTCGACCAGCCAGCTGTCGGTATCCGGCGCCGTCAGCCGGTGGCCGCAGGCGCGGCACAGGACGACGGGCGCGTAGCCTCGCCGGTTCAGGAACAGCAGGGTCTGTTCCCCGGCGGCCAGCGTTTCGGCCATGGCCGCGCGGAGCGGCGGCGACAGCCACTGCTCGCGCTCGGGCGGGTGCTCGCGCAGGTCGAGCAAGGCGATGTCGGGCAGGGTCGCCGCCCCATGTCGCCGCCCAAGCCGGAGCCAGCCGTAGCGGCCCTGGCGCGCGTTCCACAGGGTCTCCAGCGACGGGGTGGCCGAGGCCAGGACGGCGGTCGCTCCCTCGATCCGGGCGCGGGCCACGGCGAGGTCGCGGCCGTGATAGACGAGGCCGTCCTCCTGCTTGAACGAGCCGTCGTGCTCCTCGTCGACGATCAGCAGGCGCAGGCGCTGGAACGGCAGGAACAGGGCCGAGCGCGCGCCGACCACGATGCTGCACCGGCCCGCGACCACAGCGTCCCAGACCTGTCGGCGACGAGGTCCGGATACGCCGGAATGCCATTCTGCGGGCGAGGTGCCAAAGCGGTCAGTAAGGCGTTCGATCACGGCCTGGGTCAGGGCGATCTCTGGCAGCAAGATCAATATCTGCGCCTCCGGATCGGCCCTCAGCGTCCGCGCCACAGCCTCCAGATAGGCCTCGGTCTTGCCTGACCCGGTCACCCCGTCCAGCAAGAAGGCGGCGAAGCCGCTCTTGGTCACAGCTTCGCCGACCGCCATAGCTGCGGCCGCCTGATCGGGGTTCAGTGTCGCCGGACAGTGGTCAGGGTCGGGCGGGTCAAAGGTCGCGACTGCGGCGATCTCGACGACCTCCAGCACGCCCTCATCGACCAGTCCCTTGACCACGGCCGATGACACGCCAGCGAGGCGCGCGAGGTCGGCGGAGGGCAGGGCGCGACCGTCGAGCGCCTCCAGCACGGCCGTGCGCAGCGGCGTGGATCGGGCGGGCTTGCGTTCGCCGACGCGCCGCACTCGTCGCTCGGGCCGGGGCGCCGGATTGCGCAGGCCTTTCAGGGCCAGGGCCGCCATCTCGCCGGGCGGACTGAGCGTCCAGCGCGCGGCCCATTCGACGAAATCGAGCGCGCCTTCGGGCACCGGCGGGTCCGTCAACCGTTGCGCCACCGCCTTCAGCCGTCGGTTCGAGCCGGTGGTCTCGCGCACTTCCGAGACGATTCCGCGCATGAGCCGCGGGCCCAGCGGCACGGCGACCTGATCGCCGCGCGCCAGCTCCAGCGCGTCGGGGACCTCATAGTCGAAGGCCTCGGGCACCGGCAGCGGCAGAAGGACGGAGGCGACTTTCACCCGAAGGCCCCGTCGGCTAGAAGCCCCGCCATGAAACTGTTCCTCGACACCGCAGACGTCGCCGTCATCCGGGAGATGATCCCCACCGGCATGGTCGATGGCGTGACCACCAACCCGTCCCTGATCGCCAAGAGCGGTCGCAACATCGCCGAGGTCATCGCCGAGATTTGCGCTCTGGTCGAGGGGCCGATTTCGGCCGAGGCCGTGGCGACCGATTTCGAGACCATGGTGCGCGAAGGCGACAAGCTGGCCGCCATCGCTCCGAACGTGGTCGTGAAGCTGCCCCTGACCTGGGACGGGCTGCGCGCCGCGCGCGCTTTTTCCGACAAGGGCATCAAGACCAACGTCACCCTGTGCTTCTCGGTCGCCCAGGCCATGCTGGCGGCCAAGGCGGGCGCGACCTTCGTCTCGCCCTTCGTTGGGCGTCTGGACGACCATGGGGCCAATGGGTCCGAGCTGATCGAGGCCATCCGCGTCCTTTACGACACGCACGGATTCGAGACAGAAATTCTCGCAGCCTCGCTGCGTCATCCCGCCCATGTCGAGGCGGCGGCGCTGGCAGGCGCGGACGCAGCCACCCTGCCTGCTGACACCTTCAAGGCCCTGGTCAAGCACCCGTTAACCGACAAAGGGCTTGATGCCTTCCTGGCCGACTGGGGCAAGACTGGCCAGTCGATTCTCTGATTCTGCGGCCCGGCGCTCTCCGGGAGGAGCGCCTTTGCGTGACGACCCAAGACCAGACCGCAGACCTGTTCGCTGCTCGCGAGCTGCTTTGGCCTGACATTCGGGCCTGGCTTCAGAGCAATTCCGAGACCCTTCTGGACGACCGTTCCTTGCTGGAGGAGATCGGCCTGATCGCGCGGGGGCGCAACGTTGTCGAGTTTGGCCGGACCGCCCTGACCAAGCTGGAAGCCGCCGCCGAGCGAGAGGCGGACGCCAGAAAGCGCATTGAGGACATCGCCCGCGCCAACTTCGCCGCGCAGACCCAGACCCATGTCGCCGCCCTGGACCTGATGGACGCCAGGAGCCACTCGGATCTGGCTCGTCGGCTCGACGCCGCCGCCCAGGCCCGCTTTGGTCTGTCGGCCGCGACAATCGCGGTGGAACGACCCGGCGGGGTGCCCTTCGGCTGGAAGGCGCTGGAACCGGGCGGCGTCGACGCCTGGTTGGGCGAACACGGCCTGACTTGGCTTGGCCCCATGTTCCCCGAACTCGACCTGTTCGGCCCAGCGGGCGAGGAGGTGAAGTCCGTCGCCCTGATCCGTATGGCGCTGCACCTGGGCGGGGATCGAGGCGAGGAGGCGCGACCCGCGCTTGCGGCCTTCGGATCCCCGGAACCGGAAGGCTTCACCGCCGGCATGGGCTGTGAACTGGTCGCCTTCGTCGCGTCGGTCGTGGCGCGAACCGCCGAGCGCTGGCCCGTGCTCGACTGAGATGACAGCCACTGCGGCCCCAGCGTCTGAAGCCATGGCGGCCTGGCTGGAGCATCTGGCCCATGAGCGTCGCCTGTCACCCCGGACGCTGGAAGCCTATGGCCACATCGGGCGGACCTGGCTTGTGTTTCTGGAGCGGCACCGCGGCGAGCCCCAGAGCCTTTCCGACCTCGGCACGGTAAGCGCCGCCGAGGTCCGGGCGCATCTGGCGGATCGGCGAAGCGGCGAAAAAGGCCTGTCTGCCCGGTCGCTCAGCCAGACCCTGTCGGCCATTCGTACCTTCCACGGGTTTCTGGACCGCCGCTGCGGCGTGCCGACGCCTCAGATGGCTCTGGTGCGGGGACCCAGGGTCAAACCCTCCCTGCCTCGACCCGTCAGCGCGGATCAGGCGAAAGGCCTTCTCGCCGAACCCGGTCTGGATCCCGACGCCGAGCCGTGGGAGGCGCTGCGGGACGCCGCCGTGCTCAGCCTACTCTATGGCTGTGGCCTGCGAATCTCCGAGGCGCTCAGCCTGACCCAGGCAGACGCGCCTCTGGCCGAGACGATCCGCATCACCGGCAAGGGCGGCAAGACGCGGCTGGTCCCGGTCCTGCCCGCTGTGCGTCAGGCGGTGGACCGCGCCGTGGCCGCCCAACCCTTTCCGCTCGAACCGTCCGATGCCCTGTTCCGCGCCCGTCGCGGCGGCCCGCTGTCGGCCCGGCACGTCCAGGCGACGGTGCAGCTGCTGAGGGGCCGGCTGGGTCTTCCGGCCTCGGCGACGCCCCATGCGTTGAGGCACAGCTTCGCTACGCACCTTCTGGGCGCGGGCGCGGACCTGCGCTCGATCCAGGAACTGCTGGGCCACGCCAGCGTTTCGACGACGCAGAAATACACCGCTGTCGATGCCGCCCACCTGCTGGGGGCCTACGCGGCTGCGCATCCGAGGGCTTGAGCGTGTCGGGCCCGCCGGAGCGGGCCCTGTCCGGTCAGCGGCAGCGGCCCGGCCGGTCCGGCGAAGCGCCCGGACCGCCCGCGGGACCCGGACGGTTCTCCCAGTTGGTCCCCCGTCCGCCGTTGCGACCTGGCGGATTGCCGTCCCGATCCAGAACGCAGCGCGCGGGCCGAATGCGATCTGGCGATGCCCCCGGACCGCCGCGCGGCCCGGGAGGATTTTCCCAGTTGGTCCCGGGTCCGCCGGCGCGGCCCGGCGGGTTGCGGTCCCGGTCGTGCGCCAGCACCGGCGAGGACAGGCAGGCGAGGCCCAAGATGGTCGCCAGAAGGGACGTGGTGATCGGCTTGATCGTCATGGTTCAAGTCTCCGGTTGAGCCACCCTGTCCCTCTTCCACGGGGCGGTGGGCCGAATCCGGCGGTCCATCAGCCCGGAAACGCCAGCGGAGACGTGAACCTGTTGTCAGGCCTGCATCGTCCAGCCCTCGACGCCCATGGCGGCCTGCTTGACGGCTTCGGAGCGGGTCGGGTGGGCGTGGCTGGTGCGGGCGAGGTCTTCGGACGCGCCGCCGAACGCCATGGCCACGCAGGCCTCGCCGATCAGCTCCCCCGCCTGGGGGCCCATGATGTGGACGCCCAGGATGCGGTCCGTCGCCGCGTCCGCCAGGACCTTGGCGTAGCCGTCGGTCTCGTGGTTGATCTTCGCGCGGGAGTTGGCGGTGAAGGGGAACTTGCCCGACTTGTAGGCCACACCGGCAGCCTTCAGCTGGTCCTCGGTCTTGCCGACCCAGGCCACCTCAGGGAAGGTGTAGACGACGCTGGGGACCAGATCGTAGTCGACGTGGCCGGCCTTGCCTGCGATCAGTTCGATACAGGCGACGGCGTCTTCTTCCGCCTTGTGGGCCAGCATCGGGCCGTGGGTCACATCGCCGATGACCCACACGCCATCTGCGACCTTGAAGTGGTTCGACGCCACGAAGCCGCGGGGGTCCGCAGTGACCCCTACCATCTCAAGCCCCAGGCCCGCCGTGTAGGGACGACGGCCGATAGCGACCAGAACGACGTCCCCGGTCAGGGTCTCGGCTGCTCCGCCCGCGGCCGGTTCGACAGTCAATTCGACACCGTCCTTGGTGACCTTTGACGCCGTGACCTTGGAGCCCAGCTTGAAGGTCATGCCCTGCTTGGTCAGCGCCCGCTGGAAGGCTGTGGCCAGGTCGCTGTCCATGCCCGGCGTGATGCGCGGCAGGTATTCGACCACGGTGACCTCGGCACCCAGGCGACGCCACACCGAACCCAGCTCCAGTCCGATGATGCCGGCCCCCACGACGATCAGCTTCTTCGGCACGGCCGGCCGAGACAGGGCCCCGGTCGAATCGATCACCTTGCCTTCGACGAAATCGACCCCCGGCAGCGGCGTGGGCTCCGAGCCCGTGGCGATGACGATGTCTTTCGCCTTCAGCGTCGTCTTCGATCCGTCTGCCGCCTCGACCTCGACGGTTCCGGGGCCAGTGATGCGGCCGCGTCCCCTGATCCAGTCGGCCTTGTTCTTCTTGAACAGAAACTCGATGCCCTTGGTCAGGGCGGTCACGCTCTCCGACTTCTGCTTCATCATCTGCCCAAGATTGAGCTTCGGCGCGACCTCGATGCCGATTCCGGCGAAGTCCTTGGCTGCCATCTCATAGAGCTCGGAGGCGTGCAGCAGAGCTTTTGAAGGCATGCAGCCGACGTTCAGGCAGGTGCCGCCCAGCGTCTCGCGCATTTCCACGCAGGCGACCTTCAGACCCAACTGGCCCGCCCGGATCGCAGCGTTGTAACCGCCCGGCCCTCCGCCGATCACGACGACATCGTACTGGGCGGGAGCGGCGGGCGTGGCGTCGGCCATGGAAACCTCGGGGAGGGAAGCGGTCGGGAGGACGGGGGCTGTCCTAGCGCCTGACCCGTCGGGGTCAACTGCCGCGACGGATATGGGAAGCGAAGTCGATGGTGGCGAGAGTGGCGGGGACGTCGTGGGAGCGACTCTCACTCCCACGCCAAGCGATTGATTGTCTTCAGGATCGCTGAGAGTCCCGGTCTCAGGACTCTCACGGTCGTTCGTGGACGTCGCGCGATCAAGGGACAGACTAGCCGACCCTTGCGTCAGAATCGGACGTGACGTCGGAGGCTGGTCAGCCCGCGAGCTGGCCGGGAGCGCGCCGTCGACCCCTCCGTCGGGAGACGGCAACAATGATGAGGCCGATCACCAGAAGCGTCCCCAGGATCAGCCAGGTCGGGTCGACCGGCAGTCCGACGGGAGCCACGGCCTCGGCGGATCGCTGGGAAAGTTCGCCGCCGCCATAGGTCTGGGCCTGTATGGAGGCTTCCGCCGGACCGGCGCGTCCCCGGTCGATCGCCAGTCTCAACACGGCATCGGCGATGAATCCCAGAAAGTAGGCAATCGCGGCTCGGGGATTGCCGGCCCCCAGCATCAGCGCTGCGATCAGATAGAGCAGCACGGCTCCGACCCATAGCGTCGCACCCGAAATGCCTGCGCCCGCCTCGATCATGCCCCGCGCGCGTTCCAGCGCGACATCAAGCGGCGCGCCCTCGAAGAACGGGGTCAGGAACGGCCATGCGAGCCAGCCCGCATAGCCGATCACCGCGAGAACCAGAACGATACGGACAAACTTCATCGACGCCTCACGGGAAGGATGGGCAATCCGCCTGGGCTGCGGCCTAGATGGGCGACCGGGTCCAGTGCTGGGGCCAGATCAGATCCTTTTGCCCGTGCCAGACGCCGCTCATGACCACCAGCAGCCCAACCACGAGCATGGCGGACAGGGACAGAGGGCCCGGCTCGACGCTGAGGTTCAGGGACTGGGCCACCGCAACGAGCCGCTGCGGGGTGTCGGTGACAGTTGCGTCCGGAGCGCTCTGCAGAAGGACACGCTGGATCAGTTCGCAGGCGAAGGCCAGGAAGTAAGCCCCCGGTGCGCCTCCGAGGCCGGCGACGGTCATCACCGCCGCAGCGACATAGAGAAGGGCCGCGGCCAGCCACAGCAAGGGGATGACGCCACCCAGCCTTGCTGCCTCCGCCGTGATAACGGCGATCGCGCCGCTTATCGAGCCGCCCGCCGTCAACGGCTGAAGTACCGGCCACACGAGCCAGCCCGCATAGGCCGCAATGAGAAGACCGAGACACGCTCGCCAGACCCAGACCATCGGCACCCCCTCCGTGGAAGGTTAACGCTAGCAGAACACGGGTCGGTCGGCGAGAGGGTGTGGCGGCTTCAGTCCGCTCGGTCTGCGCGTGGCAGGGTCAGTGTGGCCTCGGCGCCCTGTCCGGGTTCACTAATGAGGCTGAGGTCGCCGCGGGACAGACGCGCGAAAGCATGAACCTGGGCGAGGCCAAGACCGGCTTGTCCCGGGCGGGTGGTGAAAAACGGCTCCATGGCCCGGGCGGCCGTGGCCTCATCAAGGCCGGGTCCGGTGTCGCGCACCGTCAGGCGTACGGCATCTTCCAGCGGCTCCATCCTCACAGCCACGGCACCCTGGCCTGCGACGGCCTCGACGGCGTTGCGGACGAGGGCGACGATCGCACCTTCAAATGCCACGGGATCGACCTGAACCGGCGCTTCGGAGTCCGGCGCTTCGATCATCAGGTCGATGCCCGGCCCCGCCAACGCTCGAAGACGGCTCTCCATCGCGCGCATCAGGACGCCGGCGTCGAGTGTACGGGCCTCGGCTTCCTCACCCTGGGTGAAGGCGGCGAGGCGGCGCGTCAGGACTTCGCCGCGCTGGCCGGCCGCGAGTGCCGCCTGCCCCAGGCGGCGCACCCTTGCCGGGTCGTCGGCCGTCTTCAGCATCATGTCGAGCGCGCTGGTCATGACCGTCAGAAGCGCATTGAAATCCTGCGCGACCCCGCCGGTCAGTCGGCCAACGCTCTCCAGCCGTTGCGAGCCCTCGCCGCGTTCCAGGGCGCGCAGCGCGTCTTCGCGGGCGGCTCCCGCGGCGGCCAGGGCGGCATCACGTTCCGCGGACAGTGCCGCTTCACGCTCTGCGGCAGCGACGAGGGCCGCCAGGTGTGCAGCCTCGACCTCATCAGCCGAAGGCCCGACGGGTTCCGGTGCGGGTTCAGGTTCGGCGGGAGCGGGAACCGGATCCCCGGCCAGAAGCAGGACGTCAACCACCCCGTCCGCGTTGGCCAGCGGCAGAAGACGCCAGGCAAAGCCCTGCGGCCCTCCGAGCGTCGAAAGGATGGCTTCGGCACCTTCGGCCCCCGCAGCGGCGGCCCGCAGCGTCTGGCGTCCCTCGACGCGTTCGTCCTCCGCCAGGAAATGGTCAGCGAAATCGCCTCCGACGACATCGGAGCTGCGCCCGAAATGGGCCAGAGCCGCCCGGTTGGCCTCCTTGATCACGCCGTTCGCCGCGACGACGGCCAGGGCGCTGGACGCGGCCTCGAACACCCGCCGGGTCGTTTCGTTGGGATCCGGCGGTGCCGCCGGGGGGTCGAACGGGCTGACCTCCGGCGTGGTCAGACCTTCCGTCTCCACGATGGCGGCGGTCGAGCCGATGACCTGGCCCAGGGCATCCTCGACTGGCATGGCGGTAACCGAGACCAGCATCTTTCGACGCGTCGTCGGATTGGCGAGAATGTGCTGGAAGCCCTTGACCGTCTGACCGCGCAGAGCCCGGGCGCTGGGCAGAAGATCGGGCGGCACGGGTCGACCATCGGGATAGGTGATGCCCCAGGTGGCCGAGTGGAAGCGCAGCCCGATCAGCTCATTGTCCTTGCGGCCCAGCAGCTGGTGCGCGGCGCGGTTGGCGAAGATGAACTTGCCGCCGCGATCGGTCTGGACCAGGGCCACAGGGATGGCGTTCAGGGTTTCATAAAGGCGGGTTTCTGCATCCTGCCGGGCACGGGCCACGGCGGACAACTCATCGGAGGTCGAGACGTGCCGCGCGCGGTTCGTCCAGGCGAAGATCAGCGACAGGATGGCGATGACCGTGGTGATGGCGGCCGTCAGCCCCAGAACCAGAATCCAGTTCACCTCGCCTTCCATGAACATCGAACAGAACTCTTCCCGAAATGGCGCCATGACTGCGGCACCGCGCGACGGTCCAGCAAGGGTGATGCCGAAATCGACGCCAGACGGCGGTTAGAGGGGCGGCTCGCGCCGGTCCAGTGACAATCGCGAAACGCCGATGACTTCCCCTCGCGATCGACGAAAAAGGGCCGGACGTCGCCGTCCGGCCCTTTCTGTTCGGCAGGTTTCTTTGGCTTAGAAGGCGACGCGCATCACCACCTGATAGACCGGACCAGCGGTCTCGCGTTCCAGCTCATACTCGTCGAACGAGCGGCTGATCTGGTCGCCCAGGTCGGCGAACTTGTTGAAGTCCTCTTCCTTGGCCGAGTTCAGCAGGTTGGAGCCGGTGAAGCGGATGACCGTGTTCGACCAGAGTTGCTTCTCGACGAAGATCTCGAGGTCGGCACCATAGCGGGTGGTGATTTCTTCGGCGATCACGCGACCGAAGGCGTCCCCTTGCTTGCGGTAGGTGGCGCCGAACGCGGCCTGCCAGGTCGGGATGTCATGGGTGAAGCCGAAGTTCACCACATAGTCCGACTGATCGTTGAAGCGACGCTCGCCGAGGAAGTCCTCGACGTTGGAGTCCAGCCAGGAAGCGTTCAGGAACACGCCCGTCGTGTCGAAACCGATGAAGTCGAGCGGGGTCGAGAGATCGAACTCGACGCCATAAACCTCGCCGTCGCCGACGTTGTCGACCGTGTAGATGAAGGTTCCCGCACCAGCCGAGCCGACTGCGCCGGTGTTCACATCTTCGATCAGGTCGGTGATGTCGCGGTAGAAGACGTTCAGACCGACCACGCCGCGCTCACCCAGGCGACGCTCCAGACCGATATCGAAGCCCCAGGCAGTCTCGGGCTCGAGGTTCGGGTTGCCGCGGAAGTCGCTGTCACCGCGCTCTTCTTCCAGGGTCGCCGGCGAAAGCTGGTTGAAGCTCGGACGGCGCACGGTGCGCGCGGCCGAGACGATCAGGCGATCCGCCTCGGTCAGCTGCAGACGGGCGCTGGCCGACGGCAGAAGCAGGCCATAGTCCTTGTCGACGATCCGCAGCGCCGCCGGGGCCGTCAGGTCCTCGATGGTGGTCTCGGTGTTCTCGTAGCGCAGTCCGGCCTCCCAGGTCAGATTGCCGTTTTCGCCCGACAGCATGACGTAGGGATCGATGCGGGTTTCCTCGATGGTCGACAGACCGCCGGGGATGGCAACCGCCGGGCCGAAGGCCGGCTGGACCGGACGCGGGGCCGGAGCGTTCGGAACCGTGAAGCGCACGCGCGGCGACGCAGCGATGTCGATCTCGCGCTCCTTGCCGACGTACTGGACGCCGAACTCGAGTTCCAGGCTGTCCGACAGATCCATCTCGTGATCGATCGAGGCCGAGAACTCGGCGTCCTCGATGTCAGTGAAGGTCTGGTCGGCCGTGAAACGGTCCTCTTCGGGGAACGGGATGGCGTCGCGCAGGTATTCGGCTTCGTTTTCGAACTCGAACTGCTCGTCGGTGATGGCGGCATATCCGATACGGATCTCGGTCTCGCCGGCCGACCACTCGCGCTCGTATCCACCGCGGATCGACCAGTTGTCAGTCTGGATGTCGAGGTCGTTCGCGTTGATGGTCAGGAGGTCGGCATCCGATTGGCGACCGGCCCGATACTCGATGGAGTCTTCCAACTGGACACGATCGGTACGGACGAACAGGCCCGAGAGGTCCAGGGTGCCGCCGGCGACATCGACTTCATAGGCCGCGTTGAAGGAGTAGTCGGTGCCTTCGCGCACATCGGTCTGGACCTCGATGTTGTCGAGGGCGCCGCCCGGACGGTCATAGCGAGCGCTGAACTTGTCCTTGGGATTGATCCGGTCCTGGACGCTGGCACCGAGCAGCAGGCGGCCCGGTCCGACCTGGCCGCCATAAACGGCCCCGAAGGTCTCGCCCCACTGATTGTCCGGGAAACGGATGGCACCGAAGCGAACATAGCCGCCTTCGAGGCTGTAGGCGTCACGAAGAACGATGTTGATCGCGCCGGCCAGGGCGTCGCCCGAGCGGTTGGCGGAGGAAGACCGCACCACCTCGACCCGCTCGATCCGCCCGGCCGGGATACGGTCCACGCAGAACGAGCGGTCGAAGCCCGCGCCCGGGACCCGCTCGCCGTCGATCAGGATCTGGGTGTAAGCCGGGTCGATACCGCGCAGGCGGACGCCGTCGGATTCAAGCACATCGGACAGGAAGGTGACCGAAGGCACGCGCTTCAGGGCGTCGCCGACCGTCAGCGGCTCGAAGCGCTGAAAGTACTCCAGATCGTAGGACAGGGTCGGGACTGTGTCGTCGGTGCGGTTGCGCAGCACCGGCTGGCCGGTGACGATCACTTCCTCAAGCGCGGTGGTCGGACCGTCCTGCACGGACTGGGCCAGCACCGGCTGGACGAACAGAAGTGGGGCGGCAGCAGCCCCGACCAGAAGAGCGAGTTTCATTTTTGGCATCCCCGATGGCCCGGTCGACCCCCCGGCCGCCGGTTCTCGGCGTTCTGCTACGCTTGAGTGACGACGTCGCCACGACGAGTTCGTGACCGGGGGGCAGAGGTTCAGAGACGACACTGTGACGATTGATCCGTAGACGTGATTTTTCGTCGGTGCGTGCCGGAACGCACGGGATTGACCCGATGCGCAAGCCGTGGTCAGGGCGCCTCGTTACAGTCTGAAGGGAGTGCGCCAATGACGGTCCGGGGACTTTTGATCAGTGCGGCGTCGGCGCTTGTCCTGGCTGCCTGTGCCACGACCGAGGTCGACTACCAGGGCGAGGGCGAAGGTTTCGTCGGCCCGGGCGTGCGGGTTCAAGCGACTCTGGAGACCCCGTCGGTCGGCACCGGCGGCGGCGAGGATGCGGCCGATGATCCGGCGATCTGGATGTTCGACGCTCCGGTGACCGTGGGCACCACAGCCACCCCGGGCTTCGTCGTCGGTACCGACAAGAAGGCCGGGCTCTACGTCTATGGTCTCGACGGGTCGGTCCTCCAGTTCATGCCCGAGGGCCTGCTCAACAATGTCGATGCGGTGGACGGCCTCAGCATTGGTGGACGCCCCCAACTGGTCCTCGGGGCCAGCGACCGGACTCCGGGCCGTACCGGCGTATCGCTCTACAGCTTCGACCCGGGCGCCGGGGCCGGCAATGGCGTGGCGGCCTGGGGGGCGATCTCGACCGACGTGGTGGAACCCTACGGCTTCTGCTTCGCGCGCCGGGGCACTGAAGTGCACGCCATTCTCGTCGGCCACGAGGGCGAGGTGCGTCAGTGGGTGTTGACGGTGGCTCCGGATGGCGGTCCCGCCGCCCAGGAAGTCCGGCGCTTCGACATCGGGACGATCTCGGAAGGCTGCGTCGCGGACGAGGCGACCAACGCCCTTTATCTCGGTGAGGAGAATGTCGGCGTCTGGCGCTACGGCCTGGATCCGGCCTCCGGCGATGCCCGCACCCTGGTCCAGGGCATCCAGCCCGACGTTCTGGTGGCCGACGCCGAAGGGCTAACAATCATTGCCGATGGCGCGGCCCGCTACATGATCGGCTCCAGCCAGGGCGACTCGGCCTTTCCGGTCTGGCGCATCGACGGTGCGGCCCCTGTCTACGTCGGCCGTTTCGTGGTCGAGGCGGGGGTGGTGGACGCCGTGACCGGCACCGACGGCCTGGCCGCTCTGGGCGGTCCGGTGGGGCCCTTTCCCGAAGGGCTGATCGTCATCCAGGATGACGTCAACGACATCGGAACCCAGAACTTCAAGTACGTCGACTGGCGGGCGGTGAAGGCAGCGCTGGGGCTCTGATCCATCGACCCTGTCGCAAACAGAAAAGGCCCGGTCTCGCGACCGGGCCTTTTTCCGTTCTTCGACTGGAGCGGGCGAGGCGATTCGAACGCCCGACCCTCACCTTGGCAAGGTGATGCTCTACCCCTGAGCTACGCCCGCGTCTCAGTCGAGAGCGGGGCCTATAGCGGAGGGCGGGAGAGGCTCGCAAGTCGAAAAATGCATCTCCAGCCGATTCCGCCTGACCCCGCTACTGCAGCGCCGCCCGGTCGAGGTTCAGGCTCGTGAGCGGGATGATCTCCACCTGCGGATACTGCGCGCGCAGTCCATCGATGAACTGGGACGCGTCGCCCACGATCACCAGGCTGGCCCGGTCCACCGGCAGGTGTTCAGCGAACGCCGCCTGGACCTCGGCAGCGTCGATGGCTTCGAAGTTGCCGACGTAGGCCGCCAGATCGCTCATTGGCAGGTCATAGAGGGCCAGGTTGGCCACCAGCGTGCCCAGACCGTCGACGGTCTCCAGCGAGCTGCCGAACGCGCCGGTCAGGATGGCCCGGCGGGTGGTCATCTCCTGCTCGGTCGGCTGGGTGGCCGACAGCCGCTCGATCTCGGCCATGATCAGCCCGGCGACCTCGACGGTGGCGTCGTTGCGGGTCTGGGCAGACGCGGTGAACAGGCCTTCGTCGGCGCGCACGCCCAGAGACGACCGGGTGCCGTAGCTGAGTCCGCGCTTGATGCGGATCTCCTGGTTCAGGCGCGAGGTGAAGCTGCCGCCGAGCAAGGTGTTGCCCAGCGTCAGGGGGAAGAAGTCAGCATTGGTGCGCGACACGCCTCTCAAGGCGACCGTCACGGCGGCCTGACCCGCGCCCGGCTGGTCGATGACGACGACGCGGGGTGGCAAGGCCGGACCCGACGGATCCACGGCGGCCCCGACGGCCGAGGGGCTGGTCCAGTCACCGAACGCCGCTTCCGCCAGACGCCGGGCCTCGGCCTCGTCGATCGCGCCGGAGAACACCAGCGTGGCGTCGATCGGGCGATAACGCTGGCGATGGAAGATCGCGATATCATCGCGCGTCAGGGCGGGCAGGCTGGTCAGTGTGCCGCCGCCAGGCGCGCCATAGGGGGCCTCGCCATAGATCACGCGAGCGGCCGCCTGAGAGGCAACGGGCCCGGGTGTCGAGAGGGCGACACGCAGGCCATCCAGTGCCTGATCGCGCTGACGCTCCACCTCTTCTTCGGCGAAAGTCGGGTTGCGAACAAGGTCGGCCATCAGTTCGACCGCGCGGGGGAACACGTCCGCCGGGGCATTGGCATAAACATTGGCGAAGTCCGGGCCCGCGCCCGCGCCGATGGAGGCGCCCAGCTGCTCGATCTCGGTGGCGATCTGGGGGGCCGTTCGGGTCGTCGTGCCTTGCGTCAGCAGGGCGGCGGTCATGTTGGCCAGCCCCGCCTTGCCTGGCGCTTCGTGAGCGGCGCCAGCGTCGAAGTTCAGGCGCGCAGAGACGAGCGGCAGGCCTTCTTTCTCGACCACCAGCACGCGCAGGCCGTTGTCGAGCCGGAAGTCCGCGACCGGCGGCGTGACCGGTGAGACCGGCTCGGTCGGCTCGGGCAGGGGGGTCCGCTCGGCTTCCGGCAGCAGGGTGAAGACCTGGCCGACGGGAGCCAGGTCGGCGACGGTCACCGGAGCGGAGACGTCGGTGTTCTGGGGCGTCGGCGGGTTCTGCTCGTCCGCGTTCAGATAGCGGATGGTGATCGTGCGGTCGTCGGTCAGATAGCGGCGAGCGACGCGCTGGATATCCTCGGCCGTCACAGCCTGGATGGCGGCGATCTCGCGGTCGGCGACCGAGGCGTCGTCGGTGTTGATCAGGACGAAGCCCAGGGTCTGGGTTCGGTCCTCGATGGTCTCGCGACCGCGCAGGGCATCGGCCACCAGCTCGTTTTTGGCCTCTGCCAGCTCGGCGTCGGTGACCGGCTCGTCGCGGAAGCGGGCGATCTCGGCGCGGATGGCGGCGATGCCGGTCTCCGGCGTCTCGCCGCCGGCCATGATGGAATAGGCCAACAACGCTCCGGCCTGCTGGGAGAAGTCCGGGCTGGACGAGGCCTGGGCCGCGATCTGCTGCTCATAGACCAGTGAACGGTACATCCGTGAGCTCTCACCGGTCGACAGGATGCCGTCCAGCACCGTCAGGGCGATCCGATCCGGGTGGGCATAGGGCACGGTCGGCCAGGCCAGAACCACGGCCGGCAGCGGCACATTGGGCGCATAGAAGGTGGCTTCGCGCGGGCCGGTCGGCTCGGGTTCCTGCACATCGTTCTCAGGCAGTGGCCGGTCGGGATTGGGGATGGGCGCCAGATACTGGTCGATCCAGCCGTCCAGCTGGGCCTGATCGAAGTTGCCCGCCACCATCAGGATGGCGTTGTCAGGCCGGTAGTAGGTGGCGTGGAAGCGCAGGACGTCCTCCAGCGTCGCCGCATCCAGATCCTCGATCGAACCGATCGTGGTCCGACGGTACGGATGCTCCTGATAGATGGTCGCCGGCATGAAGACGCTGAACAGCCGGCCATAGGGCTGGGCGAGCACCCCCTGGCGGTACTCCTCCTTGACGACGTCGCGCTCGCTTTCGAACACCGCCTCATTGACCACCAGCGACGACAGGCGGCTGGCCTCGGCGAAGATCAGCCGCTCCAGGTGGTTGGCAGGAACCGTCTGGAAGTAGCCGGTGACATCGTCGGAGGTGAAGGCGTTGTTGTTACCGCCCACGTCCTCGGTCAGGCGGTCGAAGGTCTCGTCAGGAAAGTCCTTGGTCGCCTTGAACATCAGGTGTTCGAACATGTGGGCGAAGCCCGAACGGCCCTCCGGATCGTCCTTGGAGCCGACGCGGTACCAGACCTGGATGGTCACGTTCGAGGTCGTGGTGTCGCGCGAGGTATAGACGTCCATACCGTTGGGCAGGGTGCGCTTGACGAAGCCCAGCGGCGGCACGGCGATGGCGGCGGGAGCCTCCTGCGTGACTGCAGCAGCTGGAACGGCCAGGGCCGGGGCCCCGAGCGCGGTGATCAGGGCAAGCGCGGCGACGGCCGACTTCAGGCGCGACTTCATGGGTCCAGCGGGCTCCAGCAAACAGACGCCGGGACCGTATCGGGCGCTCGCGCCGCGCGCACGTTAAAGGGCGGTAATGTTGTCGCTTCGGCCGTTCAGGCGGCGCGGAACGCCCTGACCGCCTCGACCGCGCCGCGCACCGAGGCCTCGATGCCGGCCCAGTCGCCGTCTCGCACCGCCGCGTCCATGATCAGCCTGGAGCCCATGCCCGCTGCCACGATGCCCGAGCCGAACCACTTGGCGATGGAGGCCGGGTCCGGATCGACCCCGCCCGTCGGCATGATCTTGGTCCAGGGCATGGGGCCCAGAACCGCCTTGACGAAGTCCGGCCCGCCGACCGAGGCACCGGGAAACAGCTTCACGATCTCGCAACCCTGGACATGGGCGTTCGAGATATCGGTCACCGAACCACAGCCGGGGAAGTAGGCGACCATACGCCGGTTGCAGACCTGGGCGACCTCGGGAACGAGGGCGGGCGAGACCACGAAGCGGGCGGCGCGGTTCAGGAACATCGCGGCCGTGCCCGCGTCCAGCACGGATCCGATGCCCAGAATGATGTCCGGATCGGTCCGCGTCAATTCCCTCGCAATCTCGCCGAACAGATCGACCGCGAAGTCGCCCCGGTTGGTGAACTCGATCACAGGGGCTCCGCCGCGCGCGCAGGCTCGGATGACGTTCAGAGCGGTTTCCGGATCGGCATGATAGAAGACCGGGCAGATGCCCTGGGACTGGAGCGCGGTCAGGACGGACAGGCGATCGTGCGGCATGGGCGGGTTCCGGTAGGACGTTCAGCCGGGATCGGCCGGACAAAGGCCTCCGTCAAGTGACGTTGCGTTGCACGGCTCGCGACCGGCCTACTGCCAGCGGGTTGAGACCCCGCCGCCCTCGTCCCACTCGCCGCCCGCATCCAGCGCGTCGTCGAAGTCCAGAAAGCGGTCCAGCAACACGCCCGCGATGACGCCGAGCGCGGCGACGCCCACCAGGGTCACGACAGAGCCGATGCCGATCTTCTCGGAACGGGTCAGGCGGCGACGGCCGGACGGATCGACGACATAGGATTTCCTGCGGGGCATCAGGCGGCCTCCCTCGAACGCATGGTCTTCTTGACCTTGGCCATGGCCCGGTCCTTCCGCAGCCGCGACAGGTGATCGATGAACAGAACGCCGTTCAGGTGATCGAGTTCATGCTGGTAGCAGACGGCGTAGAGGCCCTCGATTTCCTCTTCGATCCGTTCGCCGTCGCGGTTCAGATAGGCGACGCGGATGCGAGCCGGGCGTTCGACCTGGTCGAAGTATTCCGGAATGGAGAGGCAGCCTTCCTCGTAGCAGAAGGTCTCATCCGAGGCCCACAGCACCTCGGGATTGATGAAGTAACGGGGGTTGGGGACCCGCGGCGGGTCCTGGCCTTCGGGGACGGCCGGCGCGTCCTCCGGCACGGGACCGTCGCCCAGATCCATAACCACCACCCGACGCAGGTCGCCGATCTGAACGGCGGCCAGGCCGATGCCCGGCGCGTCATACATGGTGTCCAGCATGTCATCCATCAGCGCACGCACGCTGTCGTCCACCGCCTCCAAGGGCTTTGACGCCTGCTTCAGGATCGCCAGGTCGGCGGCGTTGTCGATGGTCAGGATGCGACGGATGGCCATGGCCGTCAGGTAGGCTCCGCTTACGTTTAGGTCAAGATTGGGCCTCGGGCTCCTGCGGGAACAACAGTTTTGAAACCCGTTCGTTGTATGGCGTCGTCTATGCACGCCCGGATTCCCGCCAGCGCACTTGAGGCAGCGGTCGACCGACACGAGCGGTTCGCCACGGGCCGCCCGGGCGGCCTGCGCCTGATCCTGCGCTTTTCGATGCTGCAGGGAGCCGTGCTTCAGAAGCGTCACCTGGCCGGTGCCGACCTCATGGGTTCCAACCTTGCTGGAGGCAAACTGGCGGGTACCGACCTCGCGGGTGCTCATCTGTATTGCTGTGATCTGCGGGAGATCGACCTCCGGGCGGCAAACCTGACCAACGCAGACCTTCGCGGATCGAGCCTGAAGGGCGCGCGTCTGTACGGGGCGCGGATGGACGGCGTTGACCTCCGCGACGCCCACGTGGCCGTGGTTGAGGCGTCGGGTCTCTACCGGATGTGGACGGTGGATCCGTCGCGATCCGTCTCCGATTTCGGACCCGACGGCGTCCTGCGTCAGGGCGTCGATCTCAGGTTCGCCTCGCTCAAGCGCGCGCGGTTGGGCAAGGCGCGGCTAAAAGGCGCGGATTTCAGCGGGGCGAACCTGTCCGGCGCAGATCTCGCCTATGCGGATCTCAGAGGGTGCGTCTTTGCCGAAACCATCCTGACCGGCGTGGATCTGAAGCACCTCAGGATCGATCCTGCCGCGCTCGCCACCTGCATCCTCGACCCGGATGCCGAGGCCGTGGCGCAGGCGGACTCGGCCAGGCGGATGCTCGACGAGACCGAGCAGTGGGTCGACAACTTCGGTCGGCAGGGCAGGGTGGCCGATCTGTCTGGCATGGACCTGCGACCCGCCGGGGCTGCCTTCGCCGGCCGGCGACTTGCCGGGATCAAGGCGATGGGTGTCCGGGCCATCGAGATCGACTTCTCGAAAAGCCTGCTGACGGGGGCCAACTTCCGGGACGCGGACCTTCGGGGAGCCGACTTCTCCTACTGTGATCTCCGGGGCGTGAGTTTCCGCAACAGCCAGCTCAGTTTCGCGAATTTCACGGGGGTCAGGATCGGCTCCATCCGAAAGGAAGACGGTGCTGCGGTGGCGACGGACTTTGGTGGGGCTACGACCATCGGGGCGACTTTCGATGCTCCGATCATCCAGCCCTCGCCCGCCCCGCTTGCGCTCGCGCTCCCCTGCTAGACGGGCAAAGGCCGCGGCTTCCGGTCCGCGTCGATCGCGACGTAGGTGAAGACGCCTTCCGTCACTCGGGTGACGTCCTGACCTGTGCGGGGCCGCTTCCAGGCCTCGACCTTCACGCGGACGGATGTCCTGCCGACCCGCACGACGGTCGCATACAGGCTGACTTCGTCGCCGACCGAGACCGGCTGGTGGAACACCATGGCATCGACCGCCACCGTCGCGCAGCGGCCGTGGGCGAGGTCGAAGGCGGGCGTGGCCCCCGCGAGGTCCATCTGCGCCAGCAGCCAGCCGCCGAAGATGTCGCCTTCGGGGTTGGTGTCGGCGGGCATGGCAATGACCCGCCCGACGAGCTGGCCGTCAGGCTGTTCCGGGGAGGGATGGGTCACGCTGTCAGTCCGGGGAGCCGATGTGCCGGTCCAGCCAGCCGAACACCTCATTGTGCCATTGCAGGCTGTTCTGCGGCTTCAGCACCCAGTGGTTCTCGTCCGGGAACACGACCATCCGGCTTTCGATGCCGCGCCGCTGGAGCGCGGTGAAGGTCGACAGGGCCTGGGTCGTCGGCACGCGGAAATCCCGGTCGCCCTGGATCACAAGCATGGGATCGGACCAGTTGTTCACGTGGTTGGCCGGGTTGAAGCGCTGATAGGCCTCGGGCACGTCATACGGCGTTCCCCCGTTCTCCCACTCGGTGAACCAAAGCTCCTCGGTCGAATAGCCCATGGCGAAGGTGTCGAAGATGCCGTCGTGGTTCACCAGGCACTGGAATTCGTCGTTCCACCGGCCTGCGATCCAGTTGACCATGAAGCCGCCATAGGACGCGCCCAGCGCGCACGCCCGGTCACCGTCGAGAAAGGAATACTGCTGCTGCGCGAAAGCCCAGCCTTTCTGCAGATCTTCCAGCGGCCGGTCGCCCCAGTGTTGTGAAATCGAGTCCGTGAAGGCCTGGCCGTATCCGGTCGAGCCGTGGAAATCGATCATCACCACCGCATAGCCGGCACCCGCATAGGTCATGGCGTTCCAGCGATAGGACCAGGCGTTCGCGAAGCTGGACTGCGGCCCGCCGTGGATGATGAAGGCGACCGGGTACTGGCGCCCCTCGACGTAGCCGGCGGGCTTGATGACGTAGGCATAGACGGTTTCATCGTTCCAGCCGGGGAAGCTGAACTG
>JADCBH010000187.1 GCA_020253595.1 Brevundimonas sp. | reverse complement strand
GCTCCTACGCTCTGGATGCGACCACCGGCGAACTGAAGTTCTCGGCTTCCGGCGATCCGCCCCCGCGCCTGAGCGTGCTTGAGGACACGACGACCCAGGTTCCTTCTGGTGTTTCTGCCACTGAGCTGTTCGGCCTTGGCGGCGGCGTACGAGCCTCGCGCGCAGATGGGTTCAAGGTCCGAACAGACATCCAGCAAAGCCCCTCTCGTCTGGCCCTAGCGCAGCTGAACCTGTCAGCAGCCGTTGGAACAAAGTCACTGTCGACAGGCGACGGGCGCGGAGCATTGGGTCTGGCGGACGCCGGTCAGCTGACCGCCCGTTTTTCCGCTGCCGGCGATAGTCCCGGGGGCAACCTTTCGGTATCGAAGTACGCCTCCGAACTCTCCGGCGAGATCGGCGGCAAGGCCCAGTCGGCCAAGACGCGCCGCGACAGCGCTGTCGCCCTGGCAACCGAGGCCGAGGCGCGGCAGTCGAACCACGAGGGCGTCAACCTGGATGAGGAACTCGTCCTGATGACGACCTATCAGCAGGCCTTCAATGCCTCCGCCCGCCTGATCCAGGCCGCCAGCGAAATGTACGAAACGCTTCTGAGGATGGTCTGATGAGCCGCGTCTCCACCACCGGAAACTATCAGTCGGCGCTTCTGGACCTGATGGCGTCCCAGCAGCGTCAGGCCGATGCCTCGCAGCGTGTTTCGACCCAGAAGGTCGCCACCGACATGACCGGCTTTGGTCGCGGCGCAGAGACCCTGACGGCGCTGAAGGGCGCGGCCAGTCGCGTGCAGGGCTTCCTCGACACAGGCGAGGTGGTGGCGGCGCGCCTGGGGGCTCAGGACCTGGCCCTGAACCAGATGATCGACGGCGTCGGCGGAGCCCGCGAGGCGATCGGCAACGTCCTGTCCTCGGACTCTGCGGGCACATTGATGCTGGAGCTGGAGGGCTACTTCCAGTCGGTGTCCAACGGCCTGAATGCCCGTCACCAGGGCGGATATCTGTTCGCGGGAGCCGATACGACCAATCCCCCCGTCTCCGTCGGCACGCTCGGCGAACTGGCGGCGGCAGCCAGTGTGGCTTCGGTCTTCGGCAATGACACCATCAAGCCGGTGTCTCGGGTGGCGGAGAACACCTCGGTCGAGACCGGATACCTCGCCAACGAACTCGGCACGGACATTTTCCAGATCTTCCGGGACATCAAGGCCTACCACGACAACACGGCGACAGGGCCTCTTACGGGCAAGCCGACGGGCGCCCAGAAGGCCTTCCTCACCGCCCAGCTCTCCCTCCTGGATGCGGCACGTGGCGCGACCATCGACGTGGCCTCGCGCAATGGCTCCCTGCAGAAGCGGATCGACCAGATGGCGGTCAGCCACACAGCCCAGATCACATCCCTGAACGACCTGGTGTCTGATCGAACCGATGCCGATCTGGCCCAGGCCGTGACCGATCTCCAGCTTGCCCAGATCGCCGTTCAGGCCTCTGCCCAGGTGGTCAGCCAACTCCGCGAAGTGACGTTGCTGAACTATCTCAGATAACCTCGCGCCCTTTGGGGAAGCGAGGGACGTGCGCCACCCGGCCTATCACCGCGGGTCGGAGAGGGCCCCGGAGCCTCGAATATCGAGGCCGTTCGACGGCATCTCCGGGCCGGTAAGTCATCACCTGTTGCAGCGGGACGACGCCAGCGCTTTCATGGCCGCGAAGCGCACTGGGCAGCGTTCTCGATTCGCATTCGCTCCGCTAAGGGTGGTCCATGAGATCGGCGGAATTCCAGATCGAGGAAGCGGGTGGTGGCGGTGCCCTGCTCAAGCTTTCCGGCGACTGGACCACCATGACCCTGGGCAAGGCCGCGGTTCGCCTCGGCGATGGGCTGCAAGGCCGGACCGTCCAACAGGTCGATGTCAGCGAACTCGGACGGTTTGATACGGCCGGTGCCCTGGCGCTGGTCCAGGCTTCGGGCTGCGCCATCCCGAAGGAGGCCTTTGCCAGCCGGCCCGAGGCCGGCCGCATCTACGCCATGGTCGAGACGCTGGAGCGGCAGACCGCCGGCCCGCCGCCGGCCAAGAAGTCCCTGACGCACTTCTTCGCCAAGATCGGCCACGGCGTTCACGACGCGGGGGCGGAGTTCCTGCTGTCGATGGCGTTTCTAGGCCGGCTGATCGCCGCGTCCGGCCATGCGCTGCGTCGGCCCGGCGAAATCCGCTGGGCCGCCTGGGTCAGCCAGGCGGACCGGGCGGGCCTGGATGCCCTGCCGATCATCGCCGTGACCAACTTCTTCATCGGCGCGGTCATCGCCTTCCTGGGTGCCAACCTGCTGACCCAGTTCGGGGCCGGGGTGTTCACGGTCCAGCTGGTCGCCGTGGCCGTGCTTCGGGAGCTGGCCGTGCTGATCACAGCCATCCTGCTGGCCGGCCGCTCGGCGTCGTCCTTCGCCGCCGAAATCGGTTCGATGCGCATGAACCAGGAGGTCGACGCCATGCAGGTCATGGGCGTCAACCCGTTCCAGGCGCTCGTCATTCCACGCCTGGCGGCCCTGCTGGTCATGATGCCCCTGCTGACTTTCGTGGGCATGGTCGCAGGCTTCCTCGGTGGTGGGCTGGTGACCTGGAGCCAACTGGATTACGGCCCGGCCTTCTTCATCCAGAGGGTCAGTGAGGACCCATTGATGGGCCAGCACCTGATGGTCGGCATGATCAAGGCCCCCGTCTTCGCCATCGTGATCGCCGCCATCGGATGTCGCCAGGGCATGGCTGTGGCGGGTGACGTCGAAAGTCTCGGTCAGCGAGTCACCGCCGCCGTGGTCCAGGCCATCTTCGCGATCATCGCGCTGGACGCCGTTTTCGCCCTGATCTTCCTGGAGCTGGACCTGTGAGCCAGCGGCCAGTGTCAAATCCCGCCGCAAACGATGCGGCGTCAGAAAACCTGATCGAGGTGCGCGGCCTGCTCAGCCAGTTCGGTGAGCATGTCATCCACCGCAATCTGGATCTCGACGTGAAGCGGGGCGAGGTGCTGGGCGTCGTCGGTGGCTCGGGCACCGGCAAGACGGTTCTGCTCAACTCCATCATCGGCCTGAAGGAGCCCGAGGGCGGCACGGTCCGCATCTTTGGTCACGACCGGGGGGATCTCAGCGAAGCCCAGGCGGCCGACATCGAGCGCAGGACTGGCATCCTGTTCCAGCAGGGTGCCCTGTTCAGTTCGCTGACGGTGCTGGAAAATGTCTCTGCGCCGATGGTCGAGCATACGAAGTTGCCTGCCGACACGATCCGCGAGCTGGCGGAAATGAAGATCGCGATGGTGGGTCTGAAGCCCGAGAGCCTTCATCAGAAGCCTGCCGAACTGTCCGGCGGCATGAAGAAGCGCGTCGGTCTGGCCCGCGCCCTTTCGCTCGATCCGGAACTGATCTTCCTCGACGAGCCTACTGCAGGGCTGGACCCGATCGGGGCGGCGGCGTTCGACGAACTGATCCGCAAGCTGTCGGACGATCTGGGTCTGACCGTCTTCATGATCACTCACGACCTCGATAGCCTGTATGCCATCTGCGACAAGGTCGCGGTGCTGGCCGACAAGCGGGTGATCGAAAAAGCCACGGTGCAGGAGCTGGAGAAATCCGACCACCCGTGGATCAAGGAGTATTTCCTGGGGCCGCGCGGACGCGCCGCGACCAAGGCAGCCTAGAGGATCGAGATGGAAAGAGACGCCCATTACGCCGCTGTCGGCATTGCCACTGTCGCCCTTCTGGCGGCGTTGGCGGTGTTCACCATCTGGCTGGCCCGGCTGCAGTTCAATGATGAGTACGATCTGTATGACATCGTCTTCTACGGCCCGGTGCGCGGCCTCTCGGAAGGCGGCGAGGTGCACTTCAACGGCATCCGGGTGGGGGAGGTGACCGATCTGAACCTCGATCCCAGCAAGGGTGATCAGGTCATCGCCCGTGTCCGTCTCGACGCCACCACGCCCGTGCGTGTCACCAGCCGCGCTCAACTGGAGCCGCAGGGCATCACCGGTCTGAACTACATCCAGATCACGGCAGGGACCGACGGCTCGGCGCTGCTCAAGTCCCAGTACGCCGACAACGTCGTGCCGGTGATCCAGTCGCAACCCTCGCCCATCGCGGAACTGTTGAGTGGATCGGGCACCGTGCTGGCTCAGACCGTGGATGCGCTGAATCGTATCAACCGGGTCCTGTCCGACGACAACGTCAGGAGCTTCTCGACCAGCCTCAGGAACGTGGAGGCACTGACGACCGAGCTCGAGGCGCGCAAGGGCATGTTCGAGGATCTGGAGACGGCGCTGGAATCCGCCAACGCCGCCATCGCAGAGTATCAGGCTCTCGGAGCCGACGCCCGCCGCTTGATCAACACCGACGGCCAGGAAGCGATCACCAACATCAACGCCGCGACCGCCGACGCCCGCACGGCCATGGCCTCGATCAACCGAACAGCCACGGCACTGGAAGCCCCGATCGGCGAAGTGGCGACGACCGGTGTGCCCCAGCTGCTGCAGGCGATCCAGGGTTTGGAAGAAGCGACAGAGTCTCTGCAGAGCCTGATCGATGACGTGCGGGCCAGCCCAAGAGACTTCATCAGCCGTCCGGCAACCGAGGAACTGGAGGTCCAGCCGTGATCCGTTCGCCTGTCATCGCGGCCTGCTCCGTCGCCCTTTCTGCCCTGACCCTGGCCGGTTGCGCGCTGTTGGCCACGCCCGATCCGGTCCAGCTCTACCGCTTCGGC
>JADCBH010000186.1 GCA_020253595.1 Brevundimonas sp. | reverse complement strand
TCTCGAGAGAGGTTTGCCAAACTCGCACCCCGCTGGAGACGGGGCTCCAGGTCCTCAAACGTCATGGTCGCCTCCTTGGCCCGACATCACCTGCCCTGTAGTTACGCGCCCGGACACGGCCGAATGCAAGGCTCGGGAGATCGTGATGCGCGTGATCGAGATCGAAGACGGCAAGGGGCCTGCGACAGCTCTGAAGGTCGCTGATCGCACCGATCCAGTGGCAGGTCCGGGCGAGATTCGCATTCGGGTGCGGGCGGCCGGGGTGAACCGCCCCGACCTCCTCCAACGGCAAGGGCTCTATCCGCCGCCTCCGGGTGCCTCCGATATCCTGGGCCTTGAGGTCGCCGGAGAGGTCGATCAGGTCGGCAAGGGCGTAGACCGCTGGCATATCGGAGATCGCGTCTGCGCCCTGCTTGGCGGGGGTGGATACGCCACGTTCGCCGTTGTCGATGCGCGCCATGCCCTCCCAGTTCCCGGGGGGCTGGATTTCACAGACGCCGCAGCCCTGCCTGAGACAGTCTTCACGGTCTTCGCCAACGTGTTCGAAGCGGGACGTTTGCAATCCGGCGAGACCCTTCTGGTGCACGGTGCGACGTCCGGCATCGGGGTTACCGCCATCCAGATGGCCAAGGCCCACGGCGCGCAGGTCGTCGCGACATCACGGACGGCTGCCAAGGCCGACGCTGCGCGTGCATTAGGGGCGGACATCAGCCTGGACGCCTCAGCTCAGGATCTGTCAGCGCGGCTCGTCGATACAGGTGGGGCCGACGTCATCCTCGACATGGTCGGCGCAGCCTATGCTGAAGCGAACCAGGCCGCGCTCAGGCCCGGCGGCCGCTGGGTGGTCATCGCGACACAGAGCGGCACGCTCGCCCAGGTCGATCTTCTGCTGCTCATGATGAAACAGGCCGTGCTGACCGGGTCGACCCTGCGTCGCCGATCGAGCGATGAAAAGGCCCGTCTGACTTCCGCCATCGAAAGCAGGGTCTGGCCCTGGATCGCATCGGGCGCGGTCCGGCCGCCTGTCGACGCGACGTTCCCGCTGGATCAAGCCGCTCTCGCCCACCTCCGGCTGGAGGCGGGCGAGCACGTCGGAAAGATCGTCCTTACGCTCTAGGGCCTACCAGCGGCCGCCGCCCCGCGCCGGACGCAGGGAGGAGATCCGGTCGTTCATGCCCCAATTGTCCAGGTTACGGACGCTTCCGGAGAAGACCTGACACTGGCCGCGGAAGTTCGCGTCCGTGCAGGCTTCCCAGCTGCCATTCATCTGCATGGAGCTGATCTGGTCGTTGAAGCCCGAGCGGCCGAGATCAAAGATTTCGCCGCGGAAGGTCTCGGAGTAACCGCGGAAGTTGGAGTCCTGGTAGACGGTGATGGAGTTGCGGCCACCGCCGTTACCGCCGCCCCAACCGCCACCGTTGTTGCCTCCGCCCCAACCACCGCCATTGTTGCCGCCACCCCAGCCGCCGCCGTTGTTGCCGCCGCCGCCATTGTTTTCCCAGCTGCCGCGCACGTTGTGGCACACAAGAAGTCCGTTATCGTTGCCGATGTCACTGGACGAGCAGGCACCCAGATCGATCGAGCTGGAGCGGTAGTTGCCACGCGTGTCGCGGCAGTCCGCATACAGCCGCCCCTGGTTCACATAGGCACCATTGCAGGTCTGGGCGTAGCTACCGCGCGGCGCGCCTCGGGACTGTGCCTCGGCGGACTGAGGGACGGACGCCATCCCGACCATGGCCAACGTGGCACCGGCGGCGATGAAAGCGAGGGTCTTCATGATCTTGCTCCTGATCTCCCAGACTGCATAACGCAGCCGATATCACATTGTTCACCCGGCCACATGAACCGGAGCTGTATGGCGACTGCGTCCCCATCGCCGATGGGCTGTGGACCCGCAGTCCCTACTGCGATCCAGTCTCGCTGATGTGGATCATCGCCCGGGGGCGCCGACCTTGTTCATAGGTTCCAACCCAGATGTCGTAGACCCCGGATTGCGGTTGCACGAAACGCAAGGAGGGGTTCAAGCCATACTGTCCGCCGTCGTCGTCGCAATACCAGCGACCGTCGGGTCCGTTGATGACAAGCGTCGTGTCGTCGTTGCTGGCGACGCTGAAATACAGCGGAGCGCGTCCCGCCGTGTATGTCACTTCCAGGTCCGGCTCGCGGTTCATGTATCCAACGCAACCATCCGCCAGGTCTGCAGCCGAGACAAAGCCCCCAGGATAAACCTGGATCGTATAGGGATCGGGATAGAACGGCGAGTACAGGGTGTAGTTGCCCAGAATTGCGGGTGCGCTGGCATCCAGAACCGGCGGGGGCCGATAGGGAGCTGGTGGTACATACGGTGGCGGAGCCTCGAACCGTCCACGCAGTCCATGGCAGACAAGCAGCCCGTCGTCGTTGCCGATATCGCTTCCTGTGCAAGGGGCCAGTTCGATCGACGTCCATCGCCGTTGACCGGTCATCGTCCGGCAAGTCGCATAGAGACGGCCTTCGCGTACCGATGCATCCGCGCAGGTCTGGGCATAGGTCCCGGCGGGCGTATCGGTGATCTGGACCCGGGCCAGCGCTGGCCCGGCGCCCATACCGATACCCATCACCAGAACAGCACCCAGCACGCGGGTGGCCGGATGCATCCGTGACGGCCGGACGTCACGCTTCATAGTCGTCTGCGCGCCCATTACCGAACCGGCCTAAATTAGGAGAATAGGTCATTGAGGCCTAGTGGAACCATATTGGAGACGTCGCGGTCAAAGATTTCGCAGCGGCCCCGGAAATCGACATCGGTGCAGAACTCCCAGGCACCGGTCATCTGCATCGAACTGACCACGTCGTTGAACCGCATTGGTACCAGGTTCGGTACGGCCTGATCGAAGGTGCGCGCGACGCCCTGATAGTTGGCGTGCTCATAGACGGTGACGCGACTACCGGCGCCCCAGCCAGGTCGCCGCCAGCCACTCCGACGCTCGTCGCGCGGATAGCAGACCAATGCACCGTTATCGTTGATGATCTCGGCTCCGCGGCAGGACGCGATGTTGATCCGCGCCTGGCGGTAGAAGCCCCGCGTATCCTGGCAGTTGGCGACTAGTTCGCCGCTCGTAACCATCCCGCCCATACAGGAGCGGCTCCAACTGCCGGGCGGTGTGTCGAACGGTCTGGTCCATCCTGACTGCGCGCTCGCCTCTTCGGCGACCCCGATGCAAGCAGCAACCGTGACCGCAGCGACGCCTGCTAGAATCCAGCGCATGACCCATCCCCTCCAAAGCCAGAGCTCGGAGCATGATGCTCGCCTTCGCCGTCGCCGCCAAGGTTGTGTGCCGCGGGGAACGACGACGTTTTCTTTTCAGGCGAATGCGCCTATATCCAGATCATTCGCGCCCGGCCGAAAGGTCGGGCGCCGTCGTATCCAGCGCCCGGGCTAACCGGGCCCTCTCATCCGGGACCTACGCCCATGACCGACATCCTGATGCCCAAGGCGACCGCCGTCTGGCTGGTGGACAACACTTCGCTGACGTTTGAACAGATCGCTGACTTCTGCGGCCTGCACCCGCTGGAAGTCCGCGGCATCGCCGACGGAGACGTGGCCCGCGATATCCGCGGCGTCGATCCCATCACCGGGGGCCAGCTGGCCCGCGAGGAACTGGACAAGGCCCAGGCCGACGAAACCTACCGCATGCAAGCCATCGTCAGCCGTCACGCCGAGCTGATGAAGTCGTCCAAGCCGGCGCCGAAGTACACGCCCGTCTCGCGCCGCCAGGACCGCCCGGACGCCATCATGTGGTTCGTAAAGAACCACCCCGAGGTCACCGACGCGCAGATCGCCAAGCTGCTCGGCACGACCAAGGCCACGATCGAAAGCGTGCGCAACCGCACCCACTGGAACAGCCCCAACATCAAGCCGGTCGATCCTGTGACGCTTGGCCTCGTCGGCCAGCTGGCGCTGGACGACCTGGTCCTGAAGGCCGCCGAGAAGAAGAACCGCGACGACGCCAAAAAGGGTGGTCCCGCCCTGGAGCCCGTCGCCGAAGAGCCGGCCGAGCCGGAGTTCGTCCCGGAAGAGCGCGAGCGCCGCACGGCCGAGCCCACCGCAGCCTCGGTCTTCGGTGACCGCAGCTAGGTCTCCGGCAAACACAGCCTGAAGAACGCCCGCTCGGCCCATGCCGGGCGGGCTTTTTCGTTCATGTCATTGGGCAGGCGGTCTCCTGAGCTATCGCAAACTCGAACGGCGCAAGGCAGGGCCCCTGACTTTGGTCCTCGTGCCCCTTATGTTCTCGATTCCGCCGCCCGAGAGTCCGCCCGCTTGACCGACGCCCCCCTGCCCGCCCCGCGCATCTCCGACTTGGCCCGTTCGCACGGCCCGGGCGGCGTCGCGCAGGAGCCACCGGACTATCTCGCGGGCCTCAACTCCGAGCAACGCGCGGCGGTCGAGGCGACGGAAGGGCCGGTACTGGTTCTGGCCGGTGCCGGCACCGGCAAGACCCGCGTCCTGACCACCCGCCTCGCCCACATCCTGGCCACCGGCCGGGCCCGCCCTTGGGAACTGCTGATCGTCACCTTCACCAACAAGGCCGCGCGCGAGATGCGCGAGCGGATCACCCACCTGATCGGCCCGTCCGCCGAAGGGCTGCGCTGGCTCGGCACCTTCCACTCGGTGGCCGCCCAGATCCTGCGCCGCCATGCCGAGCTCGTCGGGCTGAAGTCCAGCTTCACCATCCTGGACACCGATGATCAGGAGCGGCTGCTGAAACAGCTGCTGGAAGCCGCCAACATCGACACCAAGCGGTGGACGCCGAAATCTCTGGCCGGCCTGATCGATCATTGGAAGAACCGGGGCTGGACACCAGAGAAGCTGCCGCCCGGCGAAGACTTCGCAAACGGCAAGGGTCAGGGCCTGTATGCCGCCTATCAGGCACGGCTGGTGACGCTGAATGCCTGCGACTTCGGCGATCTGTTGCTGCACAACCTGACGATCCTCTCGAAGCACGCGGATCTGGCCGAGGAGTATCGCCGCCGTTTCCGATACATCCTGGTGGACGAGTATCAGGACACCAATGTCGCCCAGTACCTGTGGCTGCGGCTGCTGACCTCCTCGACCGGCAACGTCTGCTGCGTCGGTGACGACGACCAGTCGATCTATGGCTGGCGGGGCGCCGAGGTGGACAACATACTCCGCTTCGAACGGGACTTTCCGGGTGCGAAGATCGTCAAGCTGGAGCGGAACTACCGCTCGACGCGCCACATCCTTGGAGCCGCGTCAGGCCTGATCGCGTCCAATCGGGACCGGCTCGGCAAGACCCTGTGGACCGAGGACCAGACGGGCGACAAGGTCCGCGTGCGCGGCGTCTGGGACGGCGAGGCCGAGAGCCGCCTGATCGCCGACGAGATCGAGACCGCGCGGCGTGCCGGCATGGCCTACAAGGATATGGCTGTTCTGGTCCGGGCCTCCTTCCAGATGCGGGCCTTCGAAGAGCGGTTCGTCCTGCTGGCCATCCCCTATGTCGTCATCGGCGGCCCGCGCTTCTTCGAACGCGCCGAGATCCGCGACGCCCACGCCTATCTGCGGCTGATCCAGTCCGAGGACGACGACCTGGCGTTCGAGCGCATCGTCAACGTGCCCAAGCGCGGCATCGGCGACACCAGCGTGCAGAAGATCCTGCAGATCGCGCGGCACAGGGGCGTCTCGGCGATGACGGCCGTGCGTGAACTGATCACGTCGGACGAACTGCAGGCCCGTACGCGGACGCCACTGTCGACCTTCGTGCGTGATCTCGACCGTTGGCGGGCGCTGGCATCCGACACGCGCCACTGGCTTCTGACGGAGACCGTGCTGGAGGAAAGCGGCTACACCGACATGCAGAAGGCCGATCGGGCCACCGGCCCGGCGCGCCTGGACAACCTCAAGGAACTGACCCAGGCGATGCAGTCCTTCGAGACGCTGGGGGCCTATCTCGAGCACGTCTCGCTCGTGATGGACCTGGATCGCGGACCGTCTTCGGACGCGGTTCAGATCATGACGCTGCACGGTGCCAAAGGGCTGGAGTTCCCGCTTGTCTTCCTGCCGGGCTGGGAGGAAGGCGTCTTTCCCTCCCAGCGCAGCATCGACGAGAAGGGCGAAAAGGGCCTGGAGGAGGAACGC
>JADCBH010000185.1 GCA_020253595.1 Brevundimonas sp. | reverse complement strand
GGAAGTTGTGCGCAAGGGCAGAGAGATCAACAGTGAGCGAGGCGGTCGCGGTCATCGCCGCCTTATGCCGCAAGATCCTTGCGTTGAAACCGGAAAAGCAGCGGAGCGCTTACGTCCTGCTGCGGCTTGACTTGTGGGGGCGGGAAGACGACCTACGCGCCTCGCTTTCCAAGGTCGCGCCCACCCATGTCCGTCAAGGTTCGTTTTGCTCCGTCGCCTACAGGCAAGCTGCATGTCGGAAACGTCCGTACAGCGCTGGTGAACTGGCTCTTCGCCAAGGGGCAGGGTGGTCAGTTCGTGCTGCGGATCGACGACACCGATCTGGCTCGGTCTACCCCAGAGTACGAGCTCGGAATCGAGGAGGATCTCACCTGGCTCGGCTTGACGTGGGACGAGCGGTACAACCAGTCCAAGCGCTTCGATCGGTATCACGATGCCGCAGACCGGCTGAAAGCGGCCGGACGGCTGTATCCGGCCTATGAGACGTCCGAAGAACTGGATCGTCGTCGCAAGGTTCAGTTGTCGCGCGGTCTTCCGCCGATCTACGACCGGGCTGCCCTGTCCTTGACAGACTCTGACCGGGCTGCGCTGGAGGCCGAGGGTCGCAAGCCCCACTGGCGCTTCAAGCTGGAGGGTCGCCGCGTGGCCTGGGAGGATCTGGCCAAGGGTCACGTTGAGGTCGATACGGCGTCGATGTCCGACCCCGTCTTGATCCGCGAAGACGGGCTCTATCTCTACACCCTGCCATCGGTCGTCGATGATCTCGACATGGGTATCACCCATGTCATTCGCGGCGAGGATCACACGACCAATACCGGTGCCCAGATCGAGATCTTCGAGGCCCTGATCGCAGCCGGTATGGGATCGGTTACGCCGAGCTTCGCACACATGCCGCTGCTGGTCGGTGCAGACGGCGCGGCTCTTTCTAAGCGCCTTGGGTCCCTGTCGGTCTCCGAAATGCGGGATCAAGGCTATGAGCCGCTGGCGATCACCAGCCACCTCGGCAAGATCGGAACATCGGACGCTCTGGAAGTCGCCCAGAGCCTTGAGGCCCTGGGCACCGGCTTTAGTTTCGACAAGATGGGCCGGTCGCCGGCTCGCTATGACACTGACGACCTCGATCGCCTGAATGCCCAGGCCCTGCATGCCATGTCCTATAGCACCGCTCGGGCCCGTCTGGAGGCTTTAGGCTGTGATCTTGGGGATACCGTTTGGGTCGCCTTGCGGCCGAACCTCGATCGCTTCGACGACATCGCTTCCTTGAGCCTAATGGTGACGGGTCCCGTCACGCCGGTCGTAGAAGATGAGGCGTTCGCAGCTGCAGCTCTCGACGTTCTGCCGCAGATGATCGACGCGAACGCCTGGTCGGTATGGACCGAGGCTGTAAAGGCCAGCACCGGAGCCAAAGGAAAAGCGCTGTTCATGCCGTTGCGCCACATTCTGACCGGACAGGAACGCGGGCCTGACATGGCGACGCTCATTCCTCTCATCGGACGCGAACGAATTGTTCGCCGTTTGCGCGGCGAAACGGCCTGAGGGAGGGCGGCCAGACCGCCCTCCCATACTCAAGTCAGGCGTTGCAGGCGGCGATTTGTTCCGCCGTCAGGGCGGTGCCGCGCCAGGTGAACTCGCTGACTGAGCCCAAACGGGCAGCCACGCGACGGCACGCGCGTGGTGCAGGCTGATTGGTGCCGCCAGACGCCGTGCAGGTAGCGCCTTCGCAGCGCCAGCTTGCGCCGTCGATGATCACCGGGCGTGTCGGTGCGGATGTGGCGTTCGCGAGGACGAGGCGCGCACCGCTGGGTGCCTCGGCGGCGACGGGTGCGGCGAGAGCAAGGCAGAGGGCGACGATAGAGAGAACAGAGCGCATGGGGAGACTCCGAAGAAGACTGGCCGGACTGACCAAGGGACATAGTGCGTCGCGTTTGAAAACTGTCAAGGTGCGTAGCCAAAAGAAACGTACGCTGCGACCCTGATGAACGACGATCACTTATCGCTGATCATATTTCAAGTCACCTGAAGTTCCTGCCGCCGCCAAAGCGCCCATTGCATCCGCGACCGTTTCGCACACAACCCAGGCCTGGAGGAACGACGCCGGGGTGAAACCCGTCTCCACGCTGTGCCGCATCAGGGCGAAAAAGGTGTCCCAGAACCCATCGATGTTCAGGAAGATCACGGGCTTGCCATGCAGATCCAACCGCTTCCAGCTCAGGAGCTCAACGACCTCCTCCAGCGTGCCGATGCCGCCCGGCGCGACCACGAAGGCGTCGGACTGGTCGTACATGATCTGCTTGCGTTCATGCATGGTCTGGACAACGAGCGTTTCAACCTCGTCGAACAGGCGCTCCCGGCTACGCAGGAATGCGGGCATGACGCCGAGGACCCGGCCGCCGGCTTCGTGGGCCGCGCGCGCCGAGGCTCCCATCAGACCGACGCCACCGCCGCCATAGACCAGTCTCCATCCGGCTTGAGCGGCTGCCCGGCCGAACTCCGTTGCGGCCTCGGTGTAAACTGGGTCGGCGGCGTCGGATGACCCGCAGAACAGGCAGACGGACGAGCCCTTGAAGGGCTGAACGGGTGGGGGGGCAGCGGACATGAGACCTCGACGCGAAATCCGGGACAGCCTACGTAGCTCGCGCTGTCCGGAAGCGGGTCATACAAAGATGGCACAAACGATGAAACGACGGATCGCGCTCTGCTTCCTGCTTCCGATGTTCGCAGGGGCTTGTGGAGAACAGGCTGCAAGCCCGCGGGAGGCGAGTCTGTCCGAGGCGGCATGGGTCACACCGCCGGGGCTGAAGGACGTCGAGATCGAAGGGACATCCCTAACTCTGGCCGGTACAGCATCTCCGAGCGGTCGAGTGGTCGTCAGCGATCCGGACGGTTCCCAGTTCGCCGTCGCTGCCGACGGCGATGGTACCTTTACGCTCGGTATGCCCATGCCGACCGCAGCGACGCTGTATCGGTTGGAGGTGCAGTCAGGTCAGGTTCGCTATCCCGCGCCCGGACGATTGTTCGTCGCGGGGACTTCAGGCGGTCCGATTGCCTTTGTCATCGCCGGTTCTGCAACCCGACGGTTCGACGCGGTGTCTCCACTGGATGATGTGGACAGCGATGGCACGACATCAATCCTGTCGGGCCGCGCAAATGCCGGGACGACGATCCGTGTCGAGACCGATATCGCCCGGGACATCCCCGTTGGGCCGGACGGGCGCTGGGCGGCTGTTACAGTCGGCGCACCGGCCCGTCTCCGGGTCGGCGGTCAGGATTTCGCACCACTCCTTACCCTCGCCGGATCCGACGGTCTGTCGCTGACGCCAGGCGGCTGGCGGCTGGTCTGGACCGCGCCCGGAGGGGGGCGTCAGGTGACATGGCTTCCAGACACGGCCGCGCAAACGTCGCGTTAACCAATTCAGCTAACCAGAGGGATGTTCTCTTTGAGGACACCCATCATCACCTCACCTGCAAGCCCGGCGCACGCGTCGGGCTTTTCTTTTCGGGAGGCGAGGCGGTATTCGCTTTGTCATGATCGAACCTGACGTTCTCGCCCGCATCGAAGGCCGCGTCGGTCGGCTCACCCTGAACCGACCCAAGGCGCTCCATGCGCTGAACCAGGCCATGTGTCAGGCGATGACCGATGCCCTCGTGACCTGGCGCGATGACCCGGCCGTAGAGTCGGTTCTTGTGGATCACGCTGGAGAGCGCGGGTTCTGCGCGGGAGGCGACATCCGGATGATCGCCGAGAGCGGGGCGAGCGATGCAAGCGAAGCCAAGGCTTTCTTTAGGGCCGAATATCGTCTGAACCACCTGATGTTCGCCTATCCCAAACCGATCATGGCTGTCGTTGACGGGATCGTCATGGGGGGAGGCGTGGGGATTTCGGAACCCGCCGATGTGCGCGTGGCCACCGAGCGGACGACCTACGCCATGCCCGAGACCGGCATAGGTCTGTTCCCGGATGTCGGCGGCGGCTGGTTCCTGCCACGCCTGCCCGGCGAGACAGGGACGTGGCTGGCTCTCACAGGGGCAAGGCTGAAAGCGGCCGATACTCTGGCGCTGGGCATCCACACGAACCTTGTTCCTGCCGATCGCATTGATGCCCTCAAGGCTGCGATCCTCAGGGGCGAAGCCAATGCTGTTGAGAGGCACGCGACGCCGCCGGAGCCGGCACCCTTGGCTCAGCATCGGGAGGCCATCGACCGGTGCTTTGCTCACGACACCGTCGAGGCCATTTTCGAGGCTCTCCAGGCCGATGGGTCCGACTGGGCGACAGCCCAGTTGGCCATCCTCAAGACCAAATCGCCTCAGTCTTTGAAGGTTACGCTTCGACAGCTCCGTACCGGTCGCCAGATGACAGAGTTCGCCGAGGTCATGGCGATGGAATACCGGCTCGGCGGCCGCATAGTCCGGACGCACGATTTTCAGGAGGGCGTTCGCGCGGTCATCGTCGACAAGGACAATGCGCCGCAATGGTCCCCGTCGACGCTGGAAGACCTGTCCGACGCCGTCATCGACGCGCTCTTTGCGCCCCTGCCGCCCGAGGAGGAATGGACGCCGCTGATTTGAGGCTTGCGTCCTGGACGGATCGCGAGCGTAGCTTCGCCCAAGCTGAGGAGGCTCCCCGATGACACCGCGATCCAATCTCGCCGCGCTTGCATTCGCCGTTCTTGCTGTCGGCGTCGCTTCTCCCACCGTCGCTGTCGCGCCCCTGCAGGACGGCGCAGTTGCGCACATCGCGGCAGCGATCGAGGACCCACGAAGGCCGGCCGAGGATGTGGCGCGCGATGGCCTGCGCAAGCCGGCCGAAATGCTGATCTTTGGCGAAGTTTTGCCCGGCCAGAGGATTGCCGATATCCGCCCGGAGGAGGGCTACTTTACCCGTCTGTTCGCCCCGGCCGTCGGCGACAACGGGCGTGTCTACGCATTCGTCCCGACGCGGACTGCAACCCGTGAGACGCCGCTGGCCGAGGCGCTCGCGGCCGCCTTCTCGAACGTCACGCCGCTGGCGGGCGCTCTGGATTCAATGACGTTTCCCGAGCCGCTGGATGCGGTGTTCATGGTCCAGGAGTACCACGACTTTCATATCCCGGGCTTCAACACCGATGTCGCTTTGATGAACCGAGCGGTCTTCAACGCTCTCAAGCCCGGCGGTGTCTACATCGTCATCGACCATTCAGGACGGCCTGGGACAGGAGCTTCCGAGGTGCAGACCCTGCATCGCATAGACGGCGACTTCCTCAAGGCTGAAGTCGAAGCCGCCGGTTTCGTCTTCGAGGCCGAAAGCGAGCTCCTGCGCAATCCGGGGGACGACCGGACCATCAATGTCTTCGACGAGGCGATCCGGGGCCGGACTGATCAGTTCGTCTATCGCTTCAGGAAGCCCGGCTAGATCGTCACTGTATCGTACATGAGCATCGAGGCACCGCCGCGGGCAAAGTTCGGAACGTCGGCCGCTGCGGCCTGACCTTCCGGGCTGCCGAAGGCGGCGGCGATATCGCCCAGCGTGTCGAAGTGGAGGATGGCAATCATATAGACGCCCGACGGCCCGTCGGGTGTCAGAACCGGCCCACGCGAGGTCTCGAAGCGAAGCAACCCCGGTATAGCCCGCGCCAGTGGAACGTGGATCTCGGAGTAATGACGGTCGAACGCCGCCGGATCGGATGGCGTGCCATAGCTGACGACGAGTTGGGCCATGTTTAGCTCCGCTGGAAAGAGGATGGACTAACATGAAATCGGCGACACGTTGTTCCTCTCGCGATGACGCCAGCCGCACACCAGCGTAGGCTCAACGGGTGCCGTGCTGGCGCGGTGGAGGATCCAATGCGTCGTTCATTCAGTTACCCTGCTTTGGCGGCTGCCTCGGCGGTGCTTTTGCTCGGTGTCTCCGGTTTCGCGCCGGCACCTCAAGACGCCTCGGCCTATGCGGAGGTGCTGGCCAGCTCTGATCGCCTCGCCGCCGACCGAGCGCGAGACGAAGGACGCAGGGCGGCGGAGACCCTGGCTTTCGCCCAGGTAAGAGCCGGTCAGAAGGTCGCCGACATGATCATCGGCGGAGGCTACTTCACCCGCATCTTTGCGGCCGCAGTCGGTGAGGAAGGTTCGGTCGTCGCCTGGCAGCCTGCCGAGTTCATTGCCTTCCAGGCCAGCTATGGCGAAAGCCTTACCACGGTCGACGAGGCTTATGAGAATGTCTCGGCCTTGCGCTCCCCGATTGGCGCACCGGAGTTCCCGCAAGGGCTGGATCTCGTCTTTACGGCCCAGAACTACCACGACCTGCATCTCGCGCCCTTCGCGGATGATACGGCGGCCAGGGTCAACGCGGCGGTGTTCGCGGCGCTGAAGCCCGGCGGGCTGTACGTCATCGTCGACCATTCGGCGCTAGCTGGAGCGGGTCTCGGCGTGGCCGATAGCCTGCATCGCATCGATATCGCCGACGTGCGCCGCGAGGTCGAGGCAGCCGGTTTTGTGTTGGAGGCCGAGAGCGACATCCTGGCCCGTCCCGATGACCCGCGAACCGCCAACGTCTTCGATGCTGACATCCGGGGCCAGACTGATCAGTTCATGCTGAGGTTCCGCAAACCGGCCTGACGGGACTGGCGAGGCGGCGGACGAGGGGGTAACCCGGGCGAAAGCCAGACCGCATCCGGAGATGCCTCATGACCGCTCGCAAGATCGCCTTCATCGGCCTTGGCAACATGGGCGGCGGCATGGCCGCCAACCAGGCGAAGGCGGGCCATCGGGTCACGGCTTTCGACCTGTCCGAGGCGGCGTTGGAGCGAGCCAGGGCGGCGGGCTGCACACCCGTCGCATCTGTGGCTGAGGCGGTCCGGGACGCCGATGTGGTCATCACCATGCTGCCGGCGGGACCTCACGTACTGAAGGTCTATGCCGAACAGGTCATTGGCGCGGCCCCGACCTCGGCGCTCCTGCTAGACTGCTCGACAATCGACGTCGACACGGCACGACAGGTCGCCGGGCTGGCCAAGGCCGGGGGGTACGCCTTCGCCGACGCGCCGGTGTCCGGCGGCACCATGGCGGCGGACGCAGGCACACTGGCCTTCATGGTCGGCTGTGACGAGCCGGATTTCCCCCGTATCGAGATCGCGCTGGAGCCGATGAGCCGCGCAACGTTCCGCGCAGGCGATCACGGGGCGGGGCAGGCGGCCAAGATCTGCAACAACATGATCCTGGGCATCACCATGCTCGGCACCTGCGAAGCGATCGCCCTGGCCGAGAAGTTGGGGCTGGATCCGGTCAGGATGTTCGACATCGTTGCCAAATCCTCAGGGCAGAGCTGGAGTGTGACGACCTATTACCCGTGGCCCGGACCAGTGCCGACCGCGCCGTCGAATCGCGACTACGACGACGGCTTCGCCACGGCGATGATGCTGAAGGATCTCAAGCTGGCGCAGGATGCTGCGGCCAAGGCCGGAGCGGCCACGCCACTGGGAGCGCAAACCGAGGCGCTGTACCAGTTGTTCGATCGGCTGGGATACGGCGGTCGCGACTTCTCTGGCATCCTGCAAATGCTTCGCGGGAAGCTCGACGACTTGCCTAAAGCATAATGAGAACCGTTATCAATTAAGGGCTTGCGACGTTTTCGCCTTGCCCCCCATGTGGACTTTGCGGTGTCATCGGCGCAGAAACCGGCACGTCCGGATAAGCAGAAGAAGCGTCGTTTTGTTCGACTATAAGGCCGCCTTTCAGAACGCTGTCGACCAGGTCAAGAGCGAGGGTCGCTATCGCGTCTTCGCCGACCTGAAGCGGGTGCGCGGTCAGTTCCCGCGTGCGATGCGCCGTCGTGCGGACGGCTCCGAACAGGACGTCGTGATCTGGTGCTCGAATGACTATCTCGGCATGGGGCAACACCCTGTCGTGATCGAGGCCATGCAGACCGAGGTCGGAGAGGCCGGAGCCGGGGCTGGCGGCACGCGAAACATCTCGGGCACGACACGTTCGGCGGTCGATCTGGAAGCTGAACTGGCGGCCTGGCACCGCAAGGAAGCCGCGCTGCTTTTCACCTCCGGCTATGTGGCCAACGAGGCAACGCTCACGACGTTGCAGCGGATCCTGCCCGGTCTGATCATTTTTTCGGACAGCCTGAACCACGCGTCGATGATTGCGGGCATTCGGAACGGTGGCTGCGAACGCCACGTTTTTCTCCCCAACGATCTGGCCCATCTCGAGTCGTTGCTGGCCGCTGCCCCGGCCGATTCACCGAAGTTGATTGCATTCGAGAGCGTCTACTCGATGGATGGCGACATCGCCGATCTCAGGGGAACGATCGCACTTGCCCGCAAGTACGGAGCCCTGACTTACCTCGATGAAGTCCATGCCGTCGGCCTGTACGGCGCGACCGGCGCAGGCGTGGCAGAGCGGGACGGGGTCCTGGTCGACATCGACATCATTGAATGCACGCTCGGCAAGGCCATCGGTGTAATGGGCGGCTATATCGCTGCCGATGCTGTGATCGTGGACGCGGTCCGCAGCTGGGCCGCGGGCTTCATCTTCACGACCAGCCTGCCGCCATCTCTGACTGCCGGTGCATTGGCATCGGTCCGTCATTTGAAGGCCCATCCCGAATTGCGTGAGGCGCATCAGGAGCGGGCCGCGACTCTCAAGCGCCGTTTCGCAGAAGCTGGCATTCCCGTGATGCCGTCAGAGAGCCACATCGTGCCGGTCTTTGTGGGAGACCCGGTCCACACGAAGATGATCTCCGACATGCTGTTGGAAGAACACGGTATCTACGTCCAGCCGATCAACTATCCGACAGTTCCCAAGGGGACCGAGCGCCTGCGCTTTACGCCTTCGCCGGACCACGATGATGGCATGATGGACGCTCTCGTGACTGCGATGGACCGGCTCTGGACCCACTGCAACGTCGCGCGGATGCCGGCGGCGGCGTGACAGTGGAAGACCTCGGCGAGGTCATCCTTGAGGCGACCCGCAATGGGGCCTTTCTGAAGGTCACGGCGGTCCATGTGGCTACGGGTGTAGAGGCGACAGCGGTCGGGCCGGCCGCCGAACCCAAGGCGGTCGAGCGACTGGCCGTTGCCAAGCTTCGGCGCCTGGTCGCCGCATCCTGACACAAGATGTTGTGGCCGGGGGTTGTCGGGCCTAGATTGCAACCCTCCCGCAACGCCCAGCCCGGACGCCGCCCGTGACCGCACACTTCATC